>CAZZCQ010000255.1:0-2305 GCA_964652285.1 uncultured Tissierella sp. | reverse complement strand
CAAAGTATGAGCTACTCTATCTTCCATTGCTGAAACAATAGTAGCAATCATACCTCCTAAGCAATAACCTGTTAATAAGCTATTTTCATTCCATAAGTTGTTATCCTCTAAGAAATCTATGGTACTCAAAACATCTACCACAGCATGTTCCCAAAATTGATACATAAGTTCTAGGTTTGGATATAAGAATGATTTGCCACTTACTGATTTATTATCAACTCGAGTATAGTTGCCTGGTAATATTAAAATTGTAGTGTTAACACCAGCAGATGCAAGCTGTGGACCTAACCATAACATGAACTTAATATTATTACTACCCAGTCCATGCAATATCAAAGATGAAGCTTTTATCTCACCTTTAGGCTGATAATTATATAATTCAACCATCTCCGTACCTGGCGCAGGATTTGTATATAAGCTTTTAAACTTTATAAAAGAACACCTATAATTTGGACCTTTAAAGATATATCCAGATGTATATTCGTTTTTTTGTTTTGTATAATCAAAATTTATATTCATTGTTAATCAATTATTCTTCCTTTGCTTAAATATTAAATATAGGCCAAGCACAATCAATAGAATAGGCCATAAATCTGTAATTCTACTTATAATTTGCCTGAAACTAGGAAATATTACATGGAAAGAAGGTAAATATATTCTAGCTAATAACATTATTCCAAGGAGAATTAGCCCAATACCAATAAAAACTGCACTGTTGTCCTTTGAGCTTTGATTATAATCATAATCATCTTGATAGATGACACCATCATCCTCTGGTACAATTATGGAAGCTACACCATAGACAATAAGAGAAGTAAATGGACTTGCAAAACCAAAAATAACATAAGCAATTCTAAATATTGTCGCATCTATACTAAAATATTCACCTAAACCACCAAGGATACCTGAGAATACTTTATTAGTATTTGAGCGAGTTAGTCTTTTCAAATTTGACACCTCCAGATATTTATAATCCTATATTATCAGATATCCACCTAGATTTAAATACTTATATCAAAATAATTCACATTATAACTTGGTTGTGATAATATCTAATAATAAGGAGTTTATGGAGGAAGAACTATGTTTAATTTATTATCCCTAATATTTAAATATATATTTATTATCATTATCTATATGTTCATATTCAGTATAATAAGATTGATATATTTAGATATCAAGGGAATGGACTTTATCGGTTCAGGAGATTATGCATATCTAAAATTGATTAATCGAAAGGATTCGCTACCATTTAAAATTAACGAATACTATACAATTGATGAGGAATTAAGCTTGGGTAGAAGGGGCTCCAACGATATAATAATCAAGAATCCATATGTGTCCAAAAATCATTTCAAAATTGTTAAGGATGAAGAGAATTATTTCTTAGAGGATTTAGATAGTGCAAATGGTACATATTTGAATGGTGAAATATTGGAAGATGCAGTCGAGCTAAAGAATGGGGATATATTAAAGGTTGGTAATATCGAATTTCTATTTGTGAATAAAGGGTGATCAATATGATTGAGACCAAGATAAGTGGGAAGACTCCTAGGAGGCTATTGTTCCTATATGAAATTCTCGCATTATCATTACTATTTATATATCAAAAAGATAATTTAGATAGATATATCATATTCATAGGTATTGGACTAGTATTGTTGGTATATATCTCAAGCTATTTTTTATTAAAGATTAGCAGCGGTGATAACTATATATTTTTAATTGCAACTATGCTTATGTCTATTGGAATTATAATGATATATAGGATAAATCCAGAAGCTGGAGTTAAGCAGCTTATGTGGTTATCCTTAGGAATATTATTCTTTTTTTTGTCCTATTTCATTGTGAGATATATAAAGGGTTTAGACAATTCAATCTATTTATTTATAGGTGTTGCATATTTATTATTCTTGATAACATTTATATTTGGTGAGAGAACTTATGGGGCTGTTAACTGGATTTCTATAGCGGGTATTAGCTTTCAACCTGCAGAGGTCACAAAGTTAGTTTTGATATTTATCTTAGCTTGTTTCTATTCACAATACGAAAAATTCAAAAAAATAAAATATTCATCATATATATTAATGGCAATAGTTTATTCTTTTATAGGGCTTCTGTTTTTACAAAGAGATTTGGGTATGGCTGCAATATTTTATGGAATATTTTTCATATTGCAATTTATATATGAAGAGAATAGGAAGTTAGTATTATTAAATATTGGATTGATGGGGCTAGGAGCAATTATGGCATATTTTGCATTTAGTCATGTAAGAGTAAGAATAGCCACATGGTTAGACCCATG
>CAZZCQ010000254.1:0-2327 GCA_964652285.1 uncultured Tissierella sp. | reverse complement strand
TCTGCAAAAGCATTGCCCCTACCATCACTACCCCTAGGATTGCAGAAGAATACCGCATATCCTTCATTAGCCCAGTATTGCATTTCATGGAAGAATACTTCACCATAAGCTGTTTTTGGTCCCCCATGTATATCTAGTATACCCGGATATTCTTTACCAGGTTTATAGTCAATAGGTTTTAGGACCCAACCCTCTATAAGAATATGGTCATCTGTCTTGAATGTAAGTTTTTCAGGTATGGATAATGTCTTTTCTTTTGTAACCCACTCGTTAAAATCTGTCACTTGCTCTTCTTTATTATCACTTAATCTATATAATTCCTGTAATTTAAGGCTTCTCAATCCGATGAAAGAGATTTGACCATTATGGACATCTAATCCATCTATGGAGCCCTTCTTATTAGTTAACTTATCAATATTTCCATCAATGTCTATTCTATTTATAAAACTGGAATCACCTTCTGTTGTAACAAAGTATAGATAATGCCCATCTATTTTCATAGAATTAGACTTACCATATCTGCAGTCTGAAGCTATAGAATTATAAGTAGAAAAATCGAAACTATTATCAGATATTCTCCTAGAAAAACTACCATCATAATTAGTCATATAGAAGTGTGGATTTTCATTAATACCATAAGATTTCATATCATTTCCAACAAATATTATCTTATCATCTAGGAAATCTGCATAACTATAGTCAAAACTCTTGATTGGTGATATCTTGTTCATATATTTTTGGGATAGGTCATATAGGTACATTTCAGTCTTTACATACATTTTGTCAATAAAGGAATTTGTAATAAGAACTGCCATGGTTTTTTCTTTATTCAATCTGAAGTCATCAACATGAGTGAATTCATCTGTTATGGCTTCTAAAGTTCTATTCTCAAGATTAAAAGAATAGAGACGGGTCCTCATTTTGTTTGTGAAACCCTCACCATTTAACCAAAAGGGAATCTCATCAAGAACTTTAAAATCCCTATTTTCTTTTTCTTCCTCTTCAGATATGGGGTTATAAGAGGCTGTTAATAAGAGATTGTTGTCATCTATAAAAACCAAATCCTCTACTTGTAGAGGCAATTCAAAAGCCTTATTAGCTTCTCCTCCATTGATTTTTATTTGATAAAAGGATGTAAACCGTTCTCCTTTTTTTTCCCTTTCTTTATCTTTTTTGTCAATTATCCTTGGGAATATCAGAGTTTCATCATCTTTCCACGCAAAGGACTTTTCTTCCCCAAAAGATGTGAGCTTTTTAATAGAGGATGTTTTATTATTTAGCACATAGATATAAGATGAGTATTTATTTTCCTCAAGATTTATTGAATGATTAATAAATCCTAGATATTTACCATTTGGAGAAAACTCCAAGCCTGACAAAAATTTATACTTAGTAAAATCATCTAAATATAACCTCTTCATCATTATCCCTCCATATTATTCTTTATTCTTTTGAAATCGTCTAATTTTATAATTTCAGTATGTTTAGATATATCTTTTTTTTGAGCTAAATATTTCAATGCTTTTTTACCCAAATTTGTTATGCCAATTAATGTTGGTTGAAAGCTTATAGTCATTAATCCAAATACCAATAGGTAGTTGACATAATCATGAAATACATAGTTGTGATGAAGAGGAAATTCATCAATTGTATATTGTTTATCTACTTTTAAAGAAGATAGAATTTCTATTATGCTATTCTTTGTATTTTCAATTATAAAATTGCTTGAGGAACCATATAATAACCTTATGAAATCCTTTCCCAATAAATACTGAACTAATAATGCATATTTTTCTTCATCAGATAGTCTTAATAGGCTATATCCTTTATTAGTAATCTGCAAATCATTGCCTTTGATTACAAAGACATTATTCTTCAAGGATGCATAAAAGAATAGATTTATCAAGATAAAGTCCTTTTGATTTGGTGCTTTACTATCTATAACACATTCATTATCAAAGAGCTGGTTTAGCTGTAAGAGGTCCTTGCGTCTTATATGTTTCTTGGTAGATGTCAATTTTAGATTTGTGTCACTAATATATAGTATAAATTTATCATAATCCATTAGAAGACTTAGGGCTTGCTCATTGAGTTTAAAAGATATTGATGAGGCAAGGTTTTTATCTAGAGCAAAACTATTTTGAGTATCTAATTTATTTAAATATTTAAACCTATTCTTGCTGATTGCTAACATAGTATTATAAGATTCTCTATACTGTGGATCTCCAATACTTAAGAAATATAGATAAGCTTTAAGTGTTGTGATGTAGGAATTAAGTTCCTCCTGGGAATTAATAAAGCCATCTTTTATTGCTTCATTAAAGAAA
>CAZZCQ010000253.1:1579-2352 GCA_964652285.1 uncultured Tissierella sp. | reverse complement strand
TCTGACATCAGAAACAAGCACCTCAAATTCAGCTTGTGCTTCCATGGCTTGAGCCGTTATATCTGTTCCTCTATTTATATTGATCAACTGAGATGAAAAACCACCTAGAAATGAAACAGCTATCATTCCCAGCAAGGCTATTGCCAATATAACTTCAACTAGGGTCATTCCTTCTCTTTTTTTATACATCCTTCTCCCCCCTCTAGAGGAATAATTAATTATTAGGTCCGAATATATGCCAAGCATCCATCTCTATCTTTTTACTTATATCTCTATATACCTCTTCCAAGGCTTCACTAGAAGCTGCTTCATAGTAGGTTCCTACAATTTTATCATTAGTAGGGCTAGTGACATAGCCAGCTATGGCGCTCAATCTATTAATAGAACCTGGTTGAGCGGAAAAGCCAATGATAAAGGTCTTAATCTCTGTAGCTCCCATGACATACAAGGTGTCACCCACACCTTCAACATAGGCCATGGAACTAATCATGTTGTCATTTTCTTCCTGACCATTTCCTGCTCTTTCTGTATTACTAGAGGATCCAATATTTTGATTACCATAATAGTAGTTCCTAGGAGAATAATTATATCGAGACCAATAGGTAGGATTCCCATCCATCAATTGGATATTATAATGGAGCAAATCCCCAGTACCTCCATAGGTGGATTTGAAACCGTCATGAATATGATAGGCCCGCCTCATCCCATCACCCACATTAGTACCACCTAAAGCCTCATCTATATTATCCACATTATTGACTATTGTAGATTTA
>CAZZCQ010000253.1:0-1569 GCA_964652285.1 uncultured Tissierella sp. | reverse complement strand
GATTATGGAAGTTGCCCGATTTATTGGCATTATTATCAAATGGAACAACTGCTACATGAACATTTCCTATACTCTCAAGCTCATTTATTAAATCTTTTGTCCTTGCCTTCATGATGGATAGTCTACTGTTTACATTAGAATAGCCACCACTTAGAGGGTCTCCATTTACATCCCTAGCCATAGAGCCTGATTTATCCAAGACAAGGGTGACAGATATCCTAGGCTTGCTAGGATCAGGGATATCATGGGCCCTATAGGCCAAGGCTACAGCAGGATTCCCTATATTACCTGTATTATCCACTACTACCGAATTAAGAGCATTTATTTCGTTGTCTATAGCAGCCTTTACATGACCTGATTCAGCTACAGCCCTCAGGCTAAATCCTCCTAATAGGGAATCATCATTGGTCTTATTAAAGGATAAGGAATATACCAAACCTGGAGAGCTATCAGCCAATACATTTGCTATATGACTAGAGCTCCCATAATCCCATTTATATTGTACAATCTGTGTCTTATCTGGGCTTAGAGCAAAATAATCCCATTCATTCTTTAGGTTAGTAGAATCAAACTGTAGGTCATTTAGCATAAAGATAGCACTAGAATCCTTGCTAAAATTAGTGATAATCTGACTGGTAACCCTCATCTGAGATTGAATCTGATATTCTTCTGCTACAGTAGATTGTGCCCTTATGGAAAAGGTAAGCATTGGAGCAACAGCAGAGATAACAATCCCCACTAAGGCCAGTACCAGTATGACTTCTACAAGGGTGAAAGCTCTTCTTTTATTAAATCTATATCTATTAAACATAATATTCGCCCCTTATCTGGACCATTTAATATTCTTGTAGTCAACTAAATCAAACTCTAGGACAACTTTTTTATCTATATCTGAGCCATCTGCTTGGCCAAGGGATGTAATCTTCACTCTTTTACGACCATCTTCTGTGGTCTTTTCCACTGTAACCCTAGCCTGACCTTCTGAAAAATCTATCAGCTCATTGGAGATATATGGATTGGACCAGGTATCATATTGGGCAAGCCTTGATGATTCAACGGTTATCAAAAATTCAAACATGGTCTCTGCACCAGACCTGGCAATATATTCAGAATGTATGCCCCTTTCCTGAGTGGAGACCTGTCTGGTATTATTTGTTGATAATACAAATACAGATGATAATAAGATAAAGACAATCATAAAGAGCAAAACTACCATGACCATGACAGAGCCTGGTCGTTTTGATGCTTTAATTCTATTCATCATTCCAATCATATTATCACCATCCTTAATAAATGTGCGAAGGAATTTGTCATTCCCAACCTAGTGAGGAATCTTGTGTTTTGCTGGACTATTGTATATTTAAAGGTTATAGGAAACATCCTATCCTCAATATTCTAATTTATAAAAGCAAAGATAACTTTGTGCATCATATGTATTTATTTTTATTCTTTATACCCAAAAAATGACTAAGCTTGCATAAATTTGCTGGCTACAATTCAAATTTTCAAATATTATGTAAAAATTTCTTTTGTTTATAGTATATCTTACAACTAGTGCAAAATGCTTGT
>CAZZCQ010000252.1:0-2406 GCA_964652285.1 uncultured Tissierella sp. | reverse complement strand
TAGTGAAACCATAACAGGAATTGCTGGAAAAAAAGGCTTTACAGTAATTTCTATTGAAAAAATCAGAATGAATGAAGAAAAAGGTTTCTTTAGGAAATTGATATCTGTATTTGAGAGTAATGATATCTCCATAGAACATATGCCAACAGCTATAGATTCAATATCAATAATAGTATCTGATTCTGAGTTGAACTCAAAATTAAAAAAGGTGATTGAGGAGATAAAAATATACTGTAAACCTGATTCAATTACCTCTTATCCTGAAATGTCCTTAATAGCTGTAGTCGGTAGAGGGATGATAAGAACCAAAGGGATATCAGCAAGAGTGTTCTCAGCTTTAGCTAAAGAAGGAATCAATATTCGAATGATTTCACAGGGTTCCAGTGAAATAAATATCATAATTGGAATTGAGACAGCGGATTTTGATAAGGCGATTTATGCCATATATGATGCTTTTGAAAAAAATAAGGAGGAGAAAAAATGAAAAAGTATAACATTGCAGTAGCAGGCGCAACAGGTTTAGTAGGAGGTACAATTTTACAGGTTTTAGAAGAAAGGGAGTTCCCAATAAATAATATATATTTCTTTTCTTCAAAGAAATCTGCAGGTGATCCAATTGATTTTATGGGGAAAAGCTACCAAGTAGAAGAACTCAATGAAGATTCATTTAGCAAGGAAATAGACCTGATCTTCTTTGCGGCAGGTGGAGCAGTAAGTGAAAAATATGCCAAGCTTGCAGTTGATAAAGGTATCAAAGTAATTGACAATAGTAGTGTTTTTAGAATGGATAAGGATGTACCTTTGTTAGTTCCAGAAGTAAACCCAGAGGAAATTAAAAATGGATATGGAATATTCTCAAATCCAAATTGTTCAACAATTCAATCCGTTATACCTTTAAAACCTTTACACGACAATTTCAAGATTAAGAGAATTATATTTTCAACTTATCAATCAGTATCAGGTTCTGGATTAGGAGGGCTAAAGGATCTTGAAGAAGGCAATGTTGAATTTTATCCATATCAGATTCAATATAATGCATTACCTCATATAGATAGCTTCCTAGAAAATGGTTATACAAAAGAAGAGATGAAGATGATAGATGAGACTAAGAAGATTTTAAAGGATGATAGTATAAAAGTTACTGCAACTACAGTCAGAGTGCCTGTTAAATTTGCACATAGTATATCAGCCAATCTAGAATTTGAGAAACCATTTGAATTAGAAGAGGTTTATAAGATACTAGAAGACTTTGAAGGGGTAATTGTCAAGGATGATGTCAAAAACAATATATATCCAATGGCTATTGATGCAGAGGGCTCAGATGATGTATATGTAGGAAGGATAAGAAGAGATTTTTCTCTTGAAAATGGACTCAATCTATGGATTGTTGCTGACAATATTAGAAAAGGAGCAGCTACTAATGCAGTACAGATTGCTGAATTACTAATAGAGGAATAGAGGAGCATAATATGATATATCATAGCACAAGAAATAATAATATGACTATAAGTTCAAGTGAAGCAATAGTCAAGGGAATTTCAGATGATGGAGGATTGTTTGTTCCAGAAGATTTTCCTCAAATAAGTAACTTCCAAGATTTAAAGGATATGGATTATAGGTCTTTAGCATTTCAAATAATGAGTAAGTATCTTACTGATTTTGATTCTAATCAATTGAGAATGTGTATAGACAAAGCATATGATGATAAGTTTTCAAGAAAAGAAATTCTTCCACTTGTTGAAGTGGGTGGTCTATATTTTTTAGAGCTATATCACGGACCAACTCTTGCCTTTAAAGATATGGCTTTATCAATCCTACCATATTTGTTGAAGGAATCAATGGAGATACAAGGAATCAAAGAAGATGTTGTCATATTGACAGCAACATCTGGAGATACTGGCAAGGCAGCATTAGAAGGATTTGCCAATGTGGATAGGATTAAGATTATAGTCTTCTATCCAAAGGATGGAGTAAGTGAAATTCAAGAAAAACAGATGCTTACTCAAGAAGGGAACAATGCATTTGTAGTGGGAATCAATGGAAATTTTGATGATGCTCAAAATGGTGTAAAAGAGATATTCAATGACAAAGAATTTGTTAATCAACTGAAGGATGAGAATCATCTTCTCTCATCAGCAAATTCTATAAATATTGGTCGATTGATTCCTCAAATAGTCTATTATTATCATGCTTATCTAGAATTACTTAGATTAAACAAAATCAGGATTGATGAAAGGATAAATATTGTAGTACCTACAGGAAATTTTGGCAATATACTAGCAGCTTATTATGCAAAAAATATGGGGCTACCAATAAACAAGCTTATATGTGCATCTAATGAAAACACAATACTATCAGATATGATTAATACCGGTCTTTATGATAGAAGGAGGGATTTAAAACTCA
>CAZZCQ010000251.1:0-2407 GCA_964652285.1 uncultured Tissierella sp. | reverse complement strand
AAAAAATTATTTGGATGTCAAAAATATTTATATGGAAGATAAATTTAGTCAAGCAATGGCTAAGAAGATAATGGATGTAGAATTTAATTATCTAGAAAATCCATACTATCTTGATTTGAAAGAAAGAGCGGTCTTTGCTATTAATAATCAACGCTCACTACAAAATCTTATAGAAAATGTTGCTATTGCATTCAAAAATATAGTTACTATTACTGGATTATTGGCAATAATATTTAACCTTAGCTGGATATTAGCACTGCTATTAATTATAACAATTATTATATCTATATTATTATACAAATCATTTGCATCATACCAGGTAAAGTTCTTTCAAGAGTTAATACCTGTTAATCGTAAATATGGGTATTATGTAAGTTTTGCCTTTGATGACAAGATTCAAAAAGATATTAGGCTTTATGACATGAATAAAATGATGACAGATAGAGTCTCATATTATAATGATGAAATCAACACTTGGTTCTCAGCTTATTATAAAAGGCAAGGTTTATTTAGAGGTTCATATGGTATTATAAATGATCTTCAAGCAGTTCTAGCATATGGATATGTAGGACTTAGGGTCATTAGTCATAGACTTGGTCCTAAAATATCATTAGGTTCATTTACAATGTATGTAGCAGCTGCCATTAACTTCACTAGTTCAACTGTAGAAATGAGTAGTTCTTTAATAGGCTTATTTCAAGTTTTAAGTTATCTAGATCCTTTTATGGAATTTATGTCTCTTCCAGATGAGGAGGTAATGGATGGTAAAATGAAATTTAATGGTGATATAGAATCCATAGAGTTCAGGAACTTATCATTTAAATATCCTGGTAGTGAAAATTTAGTTTTAGAAGATATTTCTTTCGAAATTAAGAAAGGCGAAAAGATATCTATAGTTGGATTAAACGGTGCGGGTAAGACCACTATGATTAAACTCATATGTAGACTATACCGCCCTACACATGGTAGCATATTGATAAATGGACATGATATATTTGATTATGAGCATAAATCTTATATGGACAAAATAGCTGCAGTATTCCAAGATTACAAACTTTTTGCCTTTTCCATAGAAGAAAATATTACTTGTGATGAATTAAACAGAGATTCTGAAAGAACTAAGGAGATACTTGAAGAAGTAGGTTTGATGGATAAAATTGGTGAATTGCCTCATGGTATTGCTTCCCTATATGGCAAAGCATACGATGATAAGGGTATTGAGCTATCTGGTGGAGAAAGTCAGAAAGTTGCTATTGCTAGAGCCTTGTACAAAGATGCTTCACTTATTATACTAGATGAACCAACATCAGCCCTAGATCCATTGGCGGAAGCTGAAATCTATGAGCATTTTAATAGCCTAGTTGGTGATAAAACCGCTATATATATTTCTCATAGGATGTCAAGTAGTGTATTCTGCGATAAAATATTGGTTATAGAGAATGGTAGAATATCTGATTTTGATAGCCACCAAAATCTACTAAGAAACAAGGAAAGTTTATATGCAAGATTATTTAACTCACAGGCTATAAATTATAGTCTAGAATAAATAAAAGCATCTCATAAGAGATGCTTTTATTTATAAAATCTTTATCTTACTTTTCTTCTAAACCATCTAAATAAGATAATTAAAACAATATATACTATTATAATAATTCCCAATGTTATCATTCATTCTTGTGTCGTGCCATCAGCTAAGAATACTGGTCCTATTCCAAAGAAAGTTACATACAAGAAGGCTACAGCAAAGAATATATATCCTATTATCTTTATCAACCTATAATTTTTCATTGTATTTCCCCCTGGTTTTAATATATAATACCCAAAATTATGAGAATTAGTTATACATCAATATTAAAAGTGTATTTATATTGCGCAAAAAAGGGTATATCTAATAATGTGTGGAGGTGTTAAATTGAGGATTTAAATATTAATAATTGGATTGTAGAAGCTGATTTAAAAGATGATGCTCTTTGAATATTATTAAGTTGGTGGTAAAGGAGGAGATTAGAAATGTTGCAAGTTTATAAAAGAGATGGCAGATTAGAAGATTTTAATCATGAAAAGTTGTTGACAAGTTTGATAAATACAGGGCGTGATATGCAATTTACATTAAATCAAAGAGAGACGGAACTAATGATTCAGGATGTTGAAAATGCAATTGTGTCTTTAAGAGGAAAGAATGGAATTACTTCAACCTACGAAATTGCTGCAATTTTAATGAATATTTTAAGAAGTGTAGGGTATTCAAAATTAGCCTATACTTATTATCAAAATAGATCTCGTTAAGATGACCCCAATAATCTTAGTTAACCAAGATTATTGGGGTTCTAGGTTACTCAATCTTCTATCTCTAACAAGGCCTTTGAGCAATAATTTATTATGTCACTTCTCTTAATTATTCCTATAA
>CAZZCQ010000250.1:0-2424 GCA_964652285.1 uncultured Tissierella sp. | reverse complement strand
TAACTGATTTACAGGGAAATGTACTATCATGGGCAAGTGCAGGACAATTAGGATTCAGAGGTTCCAGAAAATCAACTCCATATGCTGCTCAACAAGCAGCAGAAGAAGCAGCAAAAAAAGCTATGGAACATGGATTAAGAACAGTTGAAGTATATGTAAAAGGACCTGGATCTGGTAGAGAAGCGGCTATACGATCACTTCAAGCTACTGGCTTAGAGGTAAATATGATCAAGGACGTTACTCCAATTCCACACAATGGTTGTAGACCACCAAAACGTCGAAGAGTTTAAATTAGGAGGTGTAAATAGATGTCAAGATATACAGGTCCAGTATGTAGATTGTGCCGTAGAGAAGGTATGAAACTATATCTTAAAGGTGATAGATGTTATTCAGATAGATGTGCAATAGCTAAAAGAAACTTTGCACCAGGGCAACATGGCCAATCAAGAAAGAAAGTAACGGAATATGGTATGCAGTTAAGAGAAAAACAAAAAGTAAGAAGATTTTATGGTATAAATGAATCACAAATGGTTAAGTACTTTAACATGGCTGACAAAATGAAGGGTATTACAGGTGAGAATCTACTAAAATTGCTAGAATCAAGATTAGATAATGTTGTATATAGAATGGGTTTTGCTGCTTCAAGAGCAGAAGCAAGACAATTGGTTACACATGGACATTTTTTATTAAATGGCGAAAAAGCAACAATCCCATCTATAATAACTGCTGTTGGAAATGAAATTACAGTTAAGGGTAAGAGTAAAAACAGCGAGAAATTCAAAAACATGGTAGAAAATCATAATGGTAATACAGTATCATGGATAAATGTAGATTTGGAACAATTAAAGGGAACTATTATAGCTGAACCAACAAGAGAAGATTTAGACATTCCAGTAGAAGAACACTTAATTGTTGAGTTGTATTCTAAATAAGTCAGTTGCCCTGTCCTTATAAAACCAAATTTAAAAGGAGGGTTCATGTTAATGATAGAGATTGAAAAACCAAGGATTGATATCTTAGAACTAAGCGATGACGGTAGTTATGGCAAATTTGTAGTAGAACCTTTAGAAAGAGGGTATGGAACTACTCTGGGGAATTCACTAAGAAGGGTATTATTATCTTCATTACCAGGGGCATCAGTATCATCCATAAAGATACAAGGCGTACTTCATGAATTTACAACAATAGCTGGAGTGTATGAAGATGTGCCAGAAATAATACTGAATATAAAGGGGATTGCTGCTAAACCTTATACAGATGAGCCAGTTACCTTATTAGTAGATGTGGAAGGGGCACAGGTATTAACGGCTGGAGATATTATAACAGGCCTAGATGTAGAAATAGTTAATAAGGATCATCATATTGCAACTATCAATGAAGATGGTAAACTATATATGGAGCTAGAATTAACAAAAGGTAGGGGCTATGTTATAGCAGAAAAAAACAAAAAAGATAATCAATCAATAGGGGTTATACCGGTTGATTCTTGTTATACACCAGTAACTAAAGTTAACTTTAATGTTAGCAACACAAGGGTAGGTCAAATTACCGATTATGATAAATTAGAATTAGAAGTATGGACTAATGGGACTATGTCTGCTGATGAAGCTACTTCATTAGGAGCAAAAATAATAATCGAGCACTTGAACTTATTTGTTGGTCTAACAGATCATGTTAGTGATGTTGAGATAATGGTAGAAAAGGAAGAAGATAAGAAAGAGAAAGTCCTTGAAATGACAGTGGAAGAACTGGATTTATCAGTTCGAAGCTATAACTGTTTAAAAAGAGCAGCTATCAATACCGTAGAGGAACTAACTCAAAGGACTGAAGAAGATATGATGAAAGTTAGAAATTTAGGAAAGAAATCCCTTGAGGAAATACAAAATAAACTAGCTGAATTAGAATTAAGTCTTAAAAAAGATGATGAGTAAGAAGCGTTAAGGAGGGATAATTATGACAACATTAAGAAAACTTGGTCGTCCTTCAGCACATAGAAAAATGATGCTAAGAAATCAGGTAACATCCTTATTGAGAAATGGTAAAATAGAGACTACAGTAACAAGGGCTAAAGAGACTAAAAGAATGGCAGATAAGATGATTACTCTAGGAAAAAGAGGAGATTTACATGCTAGAAGACAAGCTTTAGCCTATATCTACGATGAAGATGTAGTAAAGAAGTTATTCGATGAAATTGCACCTAAATACTCTGAGAGAAATGGTGGATATACAAGAGTTTTAAAAGTTGGTCCTCGGCGTGGTGATGGTGCAGAAATAGCTATATTGGAATTAGTATAAATGGTAGGGATTAAGTTTAAGCTTAGTCCCTTAGTTATTTATGACCTAATCCGATTTTGTGAAACAAATCGATGGTACCAGCGTGGCACTCCCCAAAGTAGTCCTGCGGAGCAAATAGAGGTTGTACCA
>CAZZCQ010000249.1:0-2427 GCA_964652285.1 uncultured Tissierella sp. | reverse complement strand
GATTCATTCAAGATGGGATATAAAGATTGATACAAATGATAAACTAGTCACAACGGAAGAAACTAAACTTGGATGGCATGGTGATAAAAAAAGATATACAGTTTTTCAATTAGAAAAACCCATCCAGACATGTATTGAAGAGCTTGGACTATTTAGGGATGATATGTATTTTAAAGCAAAGGAAGATATTCAAGAGATAGAAAGAACTTTGAGTATAAATAGTGAAGACCTAATTGACTTTGATAGTAATTATTTTTACTCAATACGAGTTAAGAACAATGGAGTAGAAACTTTTTATAAAAAAGTTGATTTATTGTATATCGTATTGGTGGAAGAAGATGATAAACCATTAATATATTTCATAGAGGATATCGCTACTGAATACCCTGAGTACAATTTCTAATATGTCTTAATAGGCACTATTAAGTTAAGTGCCTTTTTTTATTCACATATTCTGTCCCTCCTAAGAATACAAATATATTGATATTGTAAATGGGGGGATTATATTATGAAGAGATATGTAATAGTTGGTTTAGTATTGATTATCATAATGGGAAGTTTATTATTGCCTAAAATATTAGGAGAAAGGGAGGATTTAGTAAAATTTAAGGCATTGGACATTGAGGATGTACCAGATAAGATTGTGGAGATGTTACCTCAATATGTGATGGAAGAGAGGGCTTTGACTTGTAAATATCGTGATGATATCTATGTAATAGTTACTAGAGGTGAAAAGAAATCAGTGGGATATTTCGTAGATATTGAAAAGATAGTTAGAGAAGAATATACAAAAGAACATTTTGATATAGTTGTTTACGCAAAATATATAGACCCAAACCCGAATGAAGTATTACCTCAAGAATATGATTATCCTGCAATTATAGTTAAGACAAATTTAAAAGAGATGCCCCAGCAGATTCATCTGGATATAGAGTATCTGGAATAAAATGCAGCTTTAAATGCTAAGGAATAATTATAAAAACGATTCTCTGAATTTTATTGGACAAATGATGATTCCAAATATAGACAATTGATATAATAAACCTAGAAATACTGCAAATGCGACAAGGATTTCCTTGTCGCATTCCATTACTCACTAGCAAAATTGTCAAAATAGCCTTGAACCAGGACTACTGGAGTGCCTTTGTCCCCACTTCCACTGGTCAAATCGCATAGACTTCCTAACAGATCAGTAATTTGTCTTGGGGTGGTACCTAATGACTCAGCTTGGGCTAGTAAATCTATATCCTTGCTATAGATCTTTTGCTTTACTGCTGCTAAAATCTCCTCACCCTGTAAATCATCTAATTCAGTATCTACTATATATTTAATCTTTATTTCATGGGGAGTGCCCTTTAATCCATCAGTATATGCAGGGCAAACAACTGGGTCTGCTAATTCCCATATCTTACCCACAGGATCCTTAAAGGCTCCATCACCATATACTAAAGCTTCTATTTTCTTGCCTGTTTTCTCATAAAGAATTTTTTGAATTTCTTCAACATAATACTGTGAATCCCTTGGGAACAACTTGACTTCATGGTCAGAAGCTAGATTAGAACCTAATAGGCCATATTCAGGATTATATCCACTATTATTTACAGGAGATGTCAATATGTCATCAATTCCCCATAATATATTAGCGCCTGCATCCTTTAAGATTCTCTTAGTTCTTTTTCTATCGTGTATATTGGCTACTAGTATATCCTTTGTATAGTTGAGTATAGTCTTTGGGTCGTTAGAAAAGTAGATGTCTATATTATCATTAGCCATCTCCCGATAAAGGCTTACATAATCAATACCTGTGTAAGGATGGGGTACTTTTTCTCCAAACATTTTTCTATAATCTTCTTCTGTTAAGGTATCAGAGTATGGATTAATTTTTAGTTCATCCATTCTATCCACATCCATTAATTGGTTACCCACCTCATCTGAAGGGTAACTCAATAATAGATGAATTTTCTTATTACTCATTGCAATTCCTTTTAATAATATTGAAAATCTGTTTCTACTTAAGATGGGGAAAACAATACCTATGTCATTAGGGAATTTGGAATCAACATCCTGTGATATATCATCTACAGTTGCATAATTACCTTGAGCTCTTGCAACTAAGGATTCAGTAATTCCTATTACATCCTTATCCCTTAACTCAAACTTTTCATTTCTAGTAGCTTCTAAAACAGAATCTACAACTATAGTAATTAGATTATCTCCCTCTTTAACAATTGGGGTTCGAATTCCTCTTGTTGTAGTACCTATATTTCTACTCATTATATTGCCTCCCTCAAGTAATATCTTATTATAAATAGTCTAAAAGTCTAGCATTTCTTGATTACATTTAATTATTTCTTTTTCAGTGACAATAAAGTCTACAGGGATATCGAATTCTTCTCTAGGAAGAGAATCAACTATTTGCAAATCAAA
>CAZZCQ010000248.1:0-2434 GCA_964652285.1 uncultured Tissierella sp. | reverse complement strand
ATGGACCTTGAAGGGATATTTAGAGCCATTTGGAGAAGGATATCCATCCTTTATGACTAATGAAGCCTGGATTGATAAGGATTTAAATACAGCATTAGGTTCTTGGTCAGAGCTAAAGCATGATACAATTCTCTATGGAAAGCAATCTGGCGCAGAAATGGGTGGTGGTGAATACAAGGAGATATTAGGATATGTGGAACCTAATATAGAGGTATATGAAAAATTGTTGTGGCTGACTAGGTTTTCAAGAGAAAATCTAGAAGCTAGGGACATGAAGATAGAGAGTATCGATGTTAAGATGGAGGATTTTGAAAGGCTACTGGAATTCCTTATAAATTGTTCAATGAAAGAGCTTAGAAACGAAGAATTAACAAGTGATGAATATGATTATATCAAGTATTATGGAGGGATACTTGAAAGCTTGACTAGCTCCTTTGCGGGGGATGGCTTAAGATGGTTTGAGATAACTTCAGAAACCGACAAGAATATGGCTGTCATAGCAGATTTTCATACAATTGCACCTAATAGTTTTCATCCAGGAGGATATATGGAAGCAGGGGTAGGGCCTGCCTATGAAATTTATGTTGTGGTGCCAATATCAGGCAAGCTTTATTTAACTAAAGGAGCAGTCTTTAGTTATCATGAGTTTATTTCTGTTGAAAGGTTAACTGATGAAACTTGGCAAGAGATGATTAAAGAAGACATCCAACCAGATATGCCAGAATGGACCAATTCATTTATTGCAAGATAGTAGATTTATGTGACGTAATAGTTTTCTTGTAACAGACATATTTATAATGTTAAGCGATGACTTATGAAAGATTCGCAAAAATATCCGACTAAGGAAGAAAATTGATAGGTCTGCGTTCTTTCAAGCGAAGCGGTATCGCAGACCTATTTTCGACCGTGTCGTGATATTTAAGAATCTTGAATGGAAGAGCGAACATTATAAATGTGTCTTTAAAAAAGCTGTATTTACATAAGAGAAAAATATTTCAGTATCTAAGAGGAATAATTATAAAAAGATAGATTCGACTTCGAAAAAACTTAAAAGATGTATCCACTAAATAAAAAATTTGAAAGAGTCGCACTGTTTGAGCGAAGCGAGTTTGCGACTCTAATTTTTTATGAGTGGTAATACTTCTTAAATTTTTGAGGGAGAATCGTTTTTTATAATTAGTCCTATTAACATTATGTCACATTCTTTTACTATCCTACAATAATTGCCAGATATTATTTGTGAATTCTACAGGGTCTTCCAATGGCAAGCCTTCAATCAATAAGGATTGATTATATAATAGATTGGTATATAATCTTAATTTTTCCTTATCATTTTCATATGCATCCTTCAGTCTGTCAAATACCTTGTGGTTGATATTTATTTCTAGAACCTTTTCCGCCTTTATGTGTTCTCCATCAGGCATCTGATTGAGGACCTTTTCCATCTCAATAGATAACTCCCCATCACTAGCTAGATATACAGGATGGTCTTTTAATCTAGAAGTACCTTTTACATCCTTAACCCTATCATCAAGATATTCTTTCATTAAATCAAACATCTCCTGATTATCTTGAAGGTTATCTTCATCTTTTTCCTCTCCCAAGTCTAAATCACTGCTAGATACTGATTTAAAATGTTTATCATTATAAGTGTGTAGCATCTTGATAGTGAATTCATCTATATAGTCAGTGAGATATAATATATCATAGCCTCTATCCTTGACAAAGCTCACTTGTGGTAGCTTATCGATTCTTTCCTTGGATTCACCACTAGCGTAGTATATTGTGTTTTGATCTTCAACCGTAGCTTCCACATATTCATTTAGAGTAATCATTTTCTTTTCCTTAGCTGAATAGAAGAGGAGCAAATCCTGTAATGCATCTTTATTCATTCCAAAATCAGCATATACTCCATATTTAAGCTGCTGTCCAAAGGATTTAAAGAAGATTTCATACTTTTCTCTTTCATTCTTTAGCATAAGAGTTAACTCATCTTTTATCTTGTCATCTATCTTCTTGGCAATCAATCTTAGCTGTCTATCATGTTGTAAAACTTCCCTAGATATATTAAGGGATAGATCTTCAGAATCTACTACCCCTTTGACAAAGGAGAAGTAATCAGGAAGCAAATCAGCACATTTATTCATTATCAGTACTCCACTTGAATATAACTCCAATCCTTTTTCATAATTCTTAGTATAGAAATCATAAGGTGCTTCCTTAGGAATATACAATATAGCATCATATCTAATAGCTCCGTCTACACTTATATGAATATATTTTAAGGGTTCATCAAATCCAAAATGCTTTTCAGCATAGAATTGATTGTAATCCTCTTCAGCTAACTCATTTTTATTCTTTCTCCAAATTGGAACCATGCTGTTGATTACTTGTTCTTCAATGACATCTTCATACTCGTCCTCAGAGCCTTCTT
>CAZZCQ010000247.1:0-2464 GCA_964652285.1 uncultured Tissierella sp. | reverse complement strand
AGACTATCTTGAAAGGTTTGTTGAGGATTTTGTTGAGTTACATGGGGACAGATACTTTGGAGATGATAAGGCTATAGTAGCTGGAATTGGCAGATTTGAAGGAATAGATGTAACTATTATAGGCCATCAAAAAGGTAAAGACACAAAAGAAAATTTAAAGAGGAACTTTGGCATGCCCAATCCTGAAGGCTATAGAAAGGCTTTAAGATTGATGAAGCAAGCTGAAAAGTTTAATAGACCAGTCATTACATTTATAGATACTCCAGGGGCCTATCCTGGTTTGGGAGCAGAGGAAAGAGGTCAAGGAGAAGCTATAGCTTCAAACCTTATGGAGATGAGTAGATTAAAGACTCCAATAGTATCCATTGTAATCGGTGAGGGTGGTAGTGGTGGGGCTTTGGCCTTAGGCATAGCTGACAAAGTGGCTATGCTTGAGAATTCTATTTACTCAGTAATATCACCTGAAGGTCTGGCAAGTATTTTATGGAAGGATGCAAGTCAAGCAAAAAAGGGTGCTAATGTAATGAAGTTGACTGCAAATGATTTATTATCACTTAAGTTGATAGATGAAATCATTACTGAACCAAAAGGTGGAGCACATAAAGATGTGGACTATATCGCTAGTAATATCAAAGATTATATATCAAGAGAATTAGTATCATTAATGAGGACAAACAAAGATGAATTAATCTTAAATAGATATGACAAGTTTAGAAATATAGGAGTATGGAAATACAAATAATGGGTTTAGACTGTCTAGGCCCATTATTTGTAAGAAAAAGGGTAAATATAAGATGATGAAGATTATTAAACTCTAAGGATGGGAAATTATGAGAAAGGAACATGTTGAATACATAAAGGATTTACCTATAAATATACATTTAGCTAATATTATGGAATACCCAATACATTGGAAGGATTCTATTGAAATATTATTTGTCTTAAAGGGATCAATAGAACTAGGTGTAGAGACGGAGAGTTACAAACTACAGGAAAGACAAATAGAAATAGTTAATTCCAATGAAGTATTTTGGATGAAGTCAGATGATGAAGACAATTTAATACTTATTATAAATATAGATCCGAATTTCTTTGAAAGATATTATGATGATGCAAAAGAGATATTTTTTTATACCGATTCGTCCAATAAAGAAACTCAAGAAAATGACATATACTATAGCTTAAGAGAGTATATATCTATACTGTTATTTGAAGTAGTAGCAAAACTAGATGAATATGAGGACATAGTAGAAGATAAACTTCTTGATATGATGTATTATCTATTGAATAATTTTCATTATCTCTATTATGAAGCTGAGGATTTAGAAGATGATGGTGACCTATTAGAGCGATATCATAGGATTGATAAATATATAAGTAATAACTATATGTATAAGGTCAGCCTTCAAGATATAGCAGATAAGGAATTTTTAAGTTCTCAGTATCTTTCATATAAGATAAAGGATACCTTTGGCTTAGGATTTAATGATTATTTGAATAAGATTCGTGTAGAAGAATCCACTAAACTTCTTTTAACAACAGATAGATCCATATCCGATATATCAGAAGAAGTGGGCTTTTCCCACATTAGATACTATAATAAGCATTTTAAATCAAATTATAATATGACACCATCTCAATATAGGAAAAAGTTCAAAGTAAGCGATCAAGTCTTAGAGAAACAAAAGAAGATAAAATACAAGAATATTAAGGACGCTATTCCCTACTTAAAACACTATTTGGAAAGCTATGAGAGATATAATTACGAAAACAAGATAATCAAGTTGGATTTTAATTTGGACAAGGAGATGGAAGCTGAGTTCAATAGGCCTGATATTCTAAATCTAGGGGATGCTACATTATTATTAGAAGAAGACAATAGGAGGATATTGGAAGATATCCAGTCTAAAATTGACTTCAAATATGCAATCATATATAGAGTTTTCTCAGATGATATGGATATATATAGAGGAAAAAATAATAGGTTTATCAATTGGACTAGAGTGGAAAATATACTAGATTTTATTTTAAGCAAAAAGATTACCCCAATTATTCCGACCAATGGAGTAGAAAAGCATATCATTGAAGATTTTATTGATAACTTTTCATATATCTATGATAGAGATGTCAGCGAATGGTTGATAGATGATATCAAGGATTTGGAAGTAAATTTTCTTAAAGAGGATATCCATCCCATTAATGATACTATCAAACTTGTACCTTATATAATATTCAGCTATACTCACAAGAATAAGAGATTGATTTTGAAGATGATAGATATAATTGATAGAAATACTGTGCTCAACAATGATACATTCTTTGGGGGCGACGGGATATTTACAAATAACCATCTGAATAAACCGACCTATTATACATTTATGTTATTATCCTTATTAGGGAAAGAGGTAATCCACAGAGGAGAGGGCTACATAATGACTAAATCAGAAGAAGGCTATCAAATACT
>CAZZCQ010000246.1:2140-2465 GCA_964652285.1 uncultured Tissierella sp. | reverse complement strand
GAATAGATTATTGTAAAAAGGAGATAAAATGAGAAAATACAGATTAGCCATAATAGGAAGTGGTTCTTTAGCTGGCATCATTGGGAAGTATATTTCAAAAGATCTTATCCAGGATTATGAAGTAATAGGAGTCTTAAGTGCTAGAATAGAGAATGCATTAAAACTAGCAAATGAAATAAATTGTAAGGCTTATAAGAGATTAGATGAGATGATTAAGGATAGACCGGATTATATTATTGAAGCTGCTTCAAAAAGTTTAGTTGAAGATAGTGCTCTTGAGATCTTGGGAAATGGAATAAATCTTATAGTTCTATCAATAGGAGCC
>CAZZCQ010000246.1:0-2130 GCA_964652285.1 uncultured Tissierella sp. | reverse complement strand
CCAAACAGCTAGAGAAAACAACTGTCGTGTTTATCTAGCCTCAGGAGCAGTAGGAGGCTTTGATGTTTTGAATTCAGCTATGTTGATGGAAGAAGCACTTGTTAGTATTACAACTGAAAAGTCCCCTTCTTCATTAAATGGGGCTCCATTTTTAAAAGGTAGGGATCTTTCACAGAATAAGATAGAAGAAGTATTCTCTGGTACAGCTAAGGAAGCTATAGAGGCATTTCCCAAAAATATAAATGTAGCAGTAGCCACAGCTTTAGCAACCACTGGTGTGGATAATACAAAGGTTACAATACGAAGTATTCCAGGGATGAAGAGCAATAAACATAATATAAAACTTATAGGCGATACAGTAAAGGTGGTTATTGAGATAGAATCAATACCATCCTCAGTTAATCCAAAATCTTCTACCCTTGCAGCATGGAGCGTTATATCACTGCTAAAGAGAATAGTAGCACCTATTACCTTTTAAGGAGAAAATTAAATGGACATATTTGAGATTTTTTATGATAATAAAAATGAAGAGCAAGCTCACCCTATGTCAAAATATATGAGAAATCTATTTCCATTTCTTGGACTCAAGAAACCTGAAAGAGCAGCTTTATCAAAGAAATTTCTAAAGTATAGAAAAGAAGATACTGAAATTGACTGGCTCTTTATTCATAAATGCTATAAAATGCCTGAGAGAGAATTTCATTATTTAGCAATTTCTTATATGGAAACAGTTAAGGACTTATTAACACCAAATGATATGGATGAAATAGAAAAATTAATTATTAGAAAATCTTGGTGGGATAGTGTAGACTCCATAAACTCTATAGTAGCTTATATAGCTATGAATTATCCTCAAATCAAAGAGGACATTATATCCCAATGGATAGAATCTGATAATATATGGTTAAAAAGGATTAGTATTATTTTTCAACTGAAGTACAAAGAAAAGACTGATACTGAATTTTTGTCTAAAGCCATATTATACAATTCTAAAACAGATGAATTCTTTGTGGATAAAGCAATAGGATGGATTTTAAGGGAATATTCCAAGACCAATAAGGAATGGGTAAGAAATTTTATAGACAATAATAGTCTATCCAAGCTAAGTATAAGGGAAGGAAGTAAATATCTATAAAAGGTTTTCAATATTATTGATGGAGGTTTTTGACATGGCGAAATATGAGAAGCGATTTAAAGGAGATTTTGATAAATTCAAGGGTTATATTCATAATAGTATCATAAACGGATCTTCATCTGTCACTTATGAAGACGGTTCTTATTATTTTATAGAAAATACTAAGATTTCTGTAAAGGTATATGAGAGATATAGTTATGCAGGAGGCAATCGAGTTAGCCTCAATGTATCAATTATTGGCCATGGTGAAGACATATTCATATCTGCTATTACATCAGGTGGTAGTCAAGCTGTATTTTTCAAAATCAATACAATAGGTGAAGAAACATTTTTGGATTTATGTGTCAAAGCTATAGAAGATTATATTGCAAATAATTAAATGTCGGAGGTAGATATGAGTAAAGTACTTATCATAGGAGCAGGGGTTATGGGTAGTGCAGTAGCAGTTCACTTAGGGAATAATGGACATCAAGTAAACTTGTGGGGAACTCAGTGGGATAGCCAAATATTAGATGATATAAAAAAATCTGGAAGGCATCAAGCTTTAGATGTTTCAATACCAGGAAATATCGATTTATATTATGAGAATCAATTAGAAGATGCCTTTAGGGATACTAAACTTCTTGTAATTGCTGTAATATCCAAAGGTATGAGCTATATAAGCAAGAAGATAAACCCTTATTTGAATAAGGACCATATTATCCTAACTGTCAGCAAGGGCTTAGATGAGGAAAGATTAACTACAATGACCCAAGTGGTAGAAGAATCACTTCCACAAGAATTAAAGAATCAAATAAGCATTGTCAAACTAGGAGGTCCTCTTATTGCTTTAGAGTTAGCAAAAGGGATATATACTGAAGGAATATTTGCATCTAAGAATACAGATGCTGCAAAATATGTTGCCAATAGATTTCAGTCTCGAAAATTTAAAGTCAATATCACAAGTGATATTGATGGAGTTGAGCTTTGTGCTGCTTTTAAAAACACATATGCTT
>CAZZCQ010000245.1:0-2468 GCA_964652285.1 uncultured Tissierella sp. | reverse complement strand
TAGGTCTAATGTCAGCTGCTATGTTAGATACTTTAACTAACTTAGATCAAAATGTTTACGCATATGGATTAAGATATAGGAAAGGTATGCTTAAACAGCTAATTGTTAATGGTGAGCAAGTTGAAGAGCCAGATGATTGGAAGAACTATAAGAATCCTTGGGAACATGAAAAGGGTTTTTATCATGAAATAAATGTTAATGGAACTGATATTAAGGCAATTCCTTATGATTATCCAATAGTTGGTAATAAAAACGATAATATAAATACGCTTAGATTATGGAAGTCTGAGTCTGCAAATGATATAGACTTTAAGTTTTTTTCTGAAGGTAAAATTCAACAATCTTACACAGAAATTAATAAAGCTAATTCAATTGTAGAATTCATTTATCCACAAGAAGATTCATATGAAGGTAGGAAGTTAAGACTTTCTCAAGAATATTTCTTTGCTAGTGCAAGCATGATGGATTTGTTGAAAAAATACAGGAAATATTTTGGGGATGACTTTAAGCATTTTCCAGATAAAGTATTGATACAAATTAATGATATCCATCCAATTCTATCTCAAGTAGTCTTTATTGATGTTTTGGTTAACAAGTATGATATTAGCTTTGATGAGGCAGTAAGTATATGTAAGGAATCATTTGTGTTCTTAAATGCCTCACTTATTCACGAAGCATTTGAAAAATGGGATATTACTTTATTTAAAGAAGTTTGCCCAGAGCTGTTCCCAACAGTAGAGAAACTGAATAGTTTGTTAGATGAGGAATTAAAGGCTAGTAAGTTAGCTTATGTTTCATACGATACATTATCAATAATTAGATATGATTTTGTTGAAATGATAAATCTTGCATTTTATCTTTCAAAAAAGGTTTATGTCCCAACTGCTCAACATAGAAAAGTCTTAGAGATGATCTATCTGCCGCATCATTGCATGTACTATGATGAAAAGATTGAGGTGTTAGATTTAGGTCTTGATACTATAGATTATTTAGAGATTACAAACAAGAATTTATATACTTGTATTTTAGATCATGGATGCGTTCAGGATAATGATGAAGTTACTCCAGAACTTATCGATAAGTTATTTGAATTAAAACAAGAAAAAAAGAAAAAGCTATTAGAATATTTAGGCGATAAAGCAAAAGATATTAATATAAATTCTGTTTTTGATATGAATTTGGGTGTAATTCACGAGTATAAAAGACAATTGTTATGTGCTTTAAGCATTGCCCTTACTTATTATAAATTAAAGAGAAATTCTAGTCTTGATATTACGCCAAGAACTTATTTCTTTGGGGGTAAATCATATCCCAATTATTATTTTGCAAAGGAAATTATTAAGTTTATCAATGCATTGGCATATATGATTAATAACGACTTTTCGATTAAAGATAAGATAAAGATAGTATTCATAGAAGATTATAATGTTAATAAGTCAAATATGCTAATACCTGCTGCAGATATATACGAGAGTTTGTCTGTAGTTACTAAGGGGACAGTGGACTTGGAGAATTTCAAGTATATGATTAACGGAGCTGTAAGCATCTTCTCGGCTACAAGTATAGGTAACGCTTATATAAAAGAGTCAGGTGAAGAAGCGGGTTATATTTTTGAGCCTAATGAGGATGATGCTATTAACCGTGAATTATCAAATCGAGATTATTATGTATATGAGTACATTAATAATAATAGAATTATTAAAAATATGATAGATTATTATAGCTATTTACCATATAATATATTTCCCTACAACTTTCATAATATAATTGATAATATTTTGAAATATAATGATGGATATTTTGTTATTAAGGATTTATTAAGTCATTATGAAGTTCATGAAAAGGCTATGAAGGATTATAGGGACAGGAGTCTTTGGACTACTAAAAGAATCAGCCATATTAAATATGCTAAAACACACGAGATGAATGAGGCTGTAAAAAATAATTTATTGAACTACTGGAGATAAGATGCAGATAAGTGAGAGACAGACGGATACCTGGCAGGGCTTGAGATATAATAAAGAAGCTAGTGAGTTTAGGATTTTTGCGGAAGGCTCAAAAAATATAAAGCTAGCTATTTACGATGATTACGATCAAGTTTTTAGAAACGAATATGAAATGATAGAGCAAGAAGATGGATTCTTTTATTATAAGTATCAGGGTGACTTAGAGGGTAAGTATTATACTTATTTGGTAGGAGACTATGAAGTTACAGATCCTAATTCATATGCTTGTTCAATTAACAGCCAAAAAAGTGCAATTATTGATTTAGAAAAGACTAATCCTGAAGGATTTAAGAACCATATAATACCTAATAATCCTTGGGAAAAATCTATCTTATATGAAGTTCATATGGCTGATTTCACTGGCCATATTAGTTCTGGTGCAAAAAATAGGGCCAAGTTTTTAGGCATGGCTGAATCAGGGACTAAATTTGAAGATATAGAAACGGGCTTAGATCATTTAGA
>CAZZCQ010000244.1:0-2480 GCA_964652285.1 uncultured Tissierella sp. | reverse complement strand
AAAGTGAAAGGAACTCTTAACCATATCTTTGCATAATATATAATGCAAAGATTAATGAAAGAAAGGTGGTTAAGATGAAGGATTATAATGAGATGTCCCGTAGCTGTCCAAGTGGGAGCTTTTCTTATACAATTAAAGCGGGAGATACCCTATATCAACTAGCAAGAACCTATAATACAACAGTAGAAGCAATCTTAGCAATAAATCCAGGGATAAATCCAAACAACTTACAAATAGGGCAAAGAATTTGTATTCCAGATAGTTCTGGCCCATCCCCAAAATGTCCAGTAGGTTCATTTGCTTATACGATAAAACAAGGAGATACCTTGTGGCAATTAGCAAGAACCTATAATACAACAGTAGAGGCAATAATGGCAATAAATCCAGGTATAGATCCAAATAACTTGAGAATAGGTCAAGTAATCTGTATACCAAGTGAATCACCGGCACCAAGATGTCCAATAGGCTCCTTTGAATATACGATAAAACAAGGAGATACCTTGTGGCAACTAGCAAGAACCTATAATACAACAGTAGAGGCAATAATGGCTATTAATCCGGGGATAGACCCTAATAATTTACAAATTGGCCAGGTAATATGTATTCCTAGAGCTACTCCAACATGTGATGGAGTATACTATGTAGTTAGAGCGGGAGATACTTTATATTCAATAGCTATGAGATATAATGTTACAGTAGCAAGCCTAATAGCTGCAAATCCAGGTATAGATCCAAATAATTTACAAATTGGTCAAATAATTTGTATTCCAAAAAGTGAACCAATACCTTGTCCTGGAGGGACAGTATATGTAGTTAGAGAAAATGACACATTATCAAGCATACTATTGAGATTCAATATTTCTGTAATGGATTTAATGGCTGGAAATCCAAATCTAGATATTAATAGAATAAGAGTAGGTCAACAGCTTTGTATATTACCTCATAAAGACAGAGGATGCCCTTGTAAAATGGGAACCAAACCTTATACAATTTTAAAATCAGATATACCAAGCCACGGTCCGGTGGTAGAAGCATTAGCTATGAAGTTTGATACAACAGTATCTTATCTATTACAGGCAAACCCAAATATGGCACCTGGTGATTTTGTAGAAGGCAAAGTAATCTGCGTACCGAATTAAATAAATAGCACTAAACACCCTCATTTAGAGGGTGTTTGAATTCATCGGAAAAGTATTATGCTGTCATCCCGAGCTTTAGCGAGGGATCTTAAGTGTATTGAAATAACAAGATTCTTCTCGCAACCTTAATATGCTCCGCAGGAAATACAATAGGGAGTGCCCCGGGGTACAAGCTCCTCTGAATGACAAGAAAAAGGCTATAATTAACTCGTTTTTCGATATCCTGAAACACCCTGGATTAGAGGGTGTTTTTTTTCATTAAATAAATAAAATTACAATTTCATTCAATTGTAGTATAATATAAATTTAATAATACAAATGAGGTGGACAACTTGAAAGACAAAACAAAAGCACTAAAAGCAGCCTTTCCTCATACGATTCCAGTACTTACAGGATTTTTATTCTTGAGCATAGCATATGGTATCCTAATGGATAGTAAGGGCTATGGGGTTGGTTGGACTGCACTTTTCAGTCTTATAGTATTTGCAGGCTCTGCCCAATATATGGCGATTTCTTTTCTTACATCTGTTTTCAATCCAATGTATGCTCTATTGATGACATTGATGTTAAATGCGCGCCATCTATTTTATGGTATATCAATGCTTGAAAGATATAAAGATGCTGGCAAATTTAAGCCATATCTAATCTTCGGTATGTGTGATGAAACATTTTCTATTACTTGTTCAGTAGAACTACCAGAAGGTGTAGATAGAAATTGGTTTTTCTTTTTTATTACACTTCTTAATCAGACATATTGGGTACTAGGTTCAATATTAGGAGGCTTGTTGGGTCCAATGATTTCATTTAATACAAAGGGGTTGGATTTTGTACTAACTGCACTTTTTCTTGTAATATTCTTAGGACAATGGAAATCAAGTAAAGACCGTAATCCTGCATTAATTGGTCTTGTTTGCTCTCTTATTAGTTTAATTATCTTTGGACCAGATAATTTTATCATTCCAGCAATGATAGCTATATTGGTGGTACTTATACTATATAGAAATAAGTATGAGGACAAGAAGATTTCTAAGGAGGGTTTAGAATGACTCTAACTGCAAGTCAAACCTTTATCATAATGGCTATGGTAGCTCTCGCTACGATTATCACAAGATTCCTGCCTTTTATTATATTTAGAAAGGTAGGGGCAAATAATTATATAATTAAATATCTTGGGGATGTGTTACCTTATGCAGCTATAGGTATGCTGGTTGTATATTGTCTTAGAAATGTTGAGATTACAGGTCCTGATTACGGATTTCCTGAAATAATAGCCATTATTTCAATAATCATACTTCATTATTGGAAGGAAAATACACTTTTAAGTATAGGGGCTGGCACAGT
>CAZZCQ010000243.1:2155-2488 GCA_964652285.1 uncultured Tissierella sp. | reverse complement strand
TAGGGAAACCTGGTACAAGTCCTATTAATAGCCTGTGCGTTCAAGAAATTAATATTACTTTGCTTGAATTAAAGAGCTCAATTTCTAGTGATTCCCCAAAGCTATGGTTATCATCTGATCGTGTAACTATAATGCCTGATGCAATTGAAATCAGTAATGATGGAATCTGAGTGACCAATCCAGCCCCTATAGTAAGCCTACCAAATACATCTAAGGCTTCCATAGCTCCCATACCTTCACGCACACTAAAGAGAAGTATTCCACCCACTAGATTTATTATGGCAATGATAATACCTGCTAATTGTTCTGCACTTGGATTACCCATAATGTGGT
>CAZZCQ010000243.1:0-2145 GCA_964652285.1 uncultured Tissierella sp. | reverse complement strand
ATAGCATCCCCTTTAACAAATTTGCTAGCACCATCCATTGAGCCATAGAACCCAGCCTCCCTTTGAAGGTTGATTCTCCTTTTCTTTGCTGTGTCTTCATCTATAAGACCTGAATTCAAATCAGCATCTATAGCCATCTGTTTTCCTGGCATTGCATCTAGAGTAAATCTAGCAGTCACCTCTGAAACCCTACTGGCTCCACTGGTTACTACTACCATCTGTACGATTATTATGATTATAAATATGATTGCCCCTACTATATAGTTGTTACCCGCAACAAATTCACCAAAGGCACTTATCACTCTACCTGCACTAGCCTCACCTAATATAAGTCTAGTAGAGGATATGTTAAGTGCTAATCTGAACATGGTTGTGATTAAGAGCAGGGTAGGAAATGTGGAGAATTCCAGTACATTGCTTGTAAATAATGTAAGCAGTATAATAGTTATACTTAGAGCCATATTTAGAACAAGAAGTAGGTCCAATATTTGGCTGGGGATAGGTACTATAATCACACCTATAATTGCTACAACAAAAAAGGCTATCACTATATCACTATATTTAATTAATCTACTAATTGTTCTCTTAATTATAGCTTCCATTGAAAAACTCCTTCTTAAATCTTACCCTTCTTTTTTTCATTCATCTCATATACCAAAGCCAAAATTTCAGCAATAGCTTTATAAAGTTCCATAGGTATGAAGTCGCCTATCTCAACTTCCTTATACATAGTCCTTGCCAATGGTTTGTTCTCAATTATTGGTATATCATTGTCCTCAGCTATCTCCTTAATCTTAGAGGCTAGATAGTCAGCTCCCTTAGCTGTGACTACAGGTGCCTGGTCAGTCTCTGAATCATATCTAAGTACCACAGCTATATGAGTTGGGTTTGTTACAACAACTGTTGCCTTAGGGATATCTGCCATCATCCTAGACATAGCCATCTGCCTTTGCTTTTGCTGACGAACTGACTTTACCTGTGGGCTACCTTCCATTTCCTTATATTCATCTTTAATCTCTTGATTACTCATCCTTAGGTTTTTCTTATAATTTCGTTTTTGCATCACATAATCCAAGATACCAAGACAAATCAAGATAATCCCTATATCCATACCTAAATCCTTGATGAAATCCATCAAGAAGAAAAACAATTTTTCAGTTCCTATATTGCCACTATTTAATATTTGTTTGGCTGATTCTGTAAAATTCCTATATGTGATATAAAACACCAATATCAATTTAAATAGATTCTTTACCAAGTTAAATATAGACTTAGTAGAAAATATATTCTTAAAACCCTGTATAGGGTTGATTCGGTTCAAGTCTGGTTTTATTGGGTCTCTAGTGTATAAAAATCCGGTTTGGATTACATTGACTAGAAAAGCTAATGATACTGCTATTACCATAAATGGAAAGACTAAAATCCCAAATTGGATGATATTCTTCATCAAGAATGAACCAAGATTAGAATCAATCAATTCCATTAAAGATACATCTAAGGTAAAAGAATTTATCATAAAGAGACGACTATTAATCAACAAATATTCTCCCAATAATCCTGTAAGCATTACAAAGGCAAAGAAGGATACTGCAGAGTGTAAATCTGGACTCTTTGCAATCTGTCCCTTTTTTCTGGCATCACTCAATCTCTTGGGGGTAGCCTCTTCAGTTTTATTTTCCTTGTCAGTCATTTTCATTCTCCTATGAATCTATAAATACATTGAGAAAATCCTCCAAATATCCAGGCATCAATGATATAATATTTCCTATTCTTCCTATTAACCAAGATAGCATAAGCAATGTAGCAAAAAAACTAACCATAGCCTTAAGAGGCAGCCCTAGTATCAAAACATTTATTTGTGGAACAGTTTTAGATATTATTCCTAAAATCACATCTGTTACCAATACTACAATAATCAGTGGTGCAGCTAGATTTAATGCCATCTCAAAGGATTGAGAAAATAGTCTAACTATTCCCGCTGTCGCCCCTCCATTAAATTTTACATCCCCAATTGGTATCACTTTAAATGAATTTATCATCGACCATAATACTCTGTGATGTAAATCCAAAATAAAAAACATAGATATGGATAACCAATAATAAGCCCTACCATAGTTTGATGCATTGATTCCCATAGCTGGATCA
>CAZZCQ010000242.1:0-2498 GCA_964652285.1 uncultured Tissierella sp. | reverse complement strand
AGTCTGATTAATACATTCACAAGAAATAATTCTTATTCTGCCCCTCAAAGTCTATATTGGGGATCACAAGGGCAGGAAGTAAGGACAGCACAGGATAAGCTTCTCAGATGGGGCTACTATGATGGTGCAGTAGATGGCATCTTTGGGGCAAGGACCTATAGGGCTGTCCGCAGATTCCAAGAGAGAAATGGACTCACCATTGATGGAATCATAGGTCCAGCCACAGCAAGAGCCTTGGGGATGCCATCAGCCTATGCCCAGCCAGCTGGCAATCAAGGAGTAAATAGATCAGCGGATGAATATCTATTAGCAAGATGCATCCATGGGGAAGCCAGAGGAGAGCCATATGTAGGTAAGGTTGCAGTAGGGGCAGTTGTATTAAATAGAACTAGGGATTCTCGATTCCCAAATACAATTGCAGGAGTAATCTATCAGCCATTAGCATTTACAGCAGTTGCAGATGGGCAGATTAACCTAACACCTGATAAGGATTCTTTAAAAGCTGCAAGGGATGCTTTAAATGGCTGGGATCCAACCTATGGTACTTTATACTATTGGAATCCTGCTACAGCGACAAGCAAGTGGATATGGTCGAGGACAGTTACATTGAAAATTGGCAAACACTGGTTTGGTATATAGGAGGGAAATCATGAGAGAAAGAAAACATTGGATAGCACCAAGTGTGCTGAGCTTGCTCTTAGTTGCATCCTTAGTATGGGGCTATAATCAATATGTAATAAAAAACAAATATGAAGTAGCATTAGAGAACCAATATCAAAGATTATTATATGATGTAAAGAAGCATGTAGAAAACACCCAGGTGGGGATATCAAAGGCCTTAGTAGCAGCATCACCAGAGAGGAATATACTCTTGTTTTCACAGATAATGAGTGATGCCCAATTCGCCCAAGACAAGTTAGGTCAAGTGCCCCTATCCCACACAGAAATAGCAAACACTGAAAAGTTTCTGACACAGGCAGCAGATTATAGCTACTTTCTAATCCAAAAGCATTTAGATGGTGTAGATATAACCCCTGAGCAAAGAGCGCAGTTAACATCATTACAAGACAATACAGCTGCTTTTACCAATGAATTAAATATGATACATGATTCAATGGCAGACTCGGGATTCTTGTATGGAGTTGCTAGCATGGACATTGGAAATGGGAATCATGGTGATGGTATAGGGGCAGGACTTCAAACAAGTTTAGTCAACCTAGAAAGTAGTGTATCCGAGACACCAGAATTGATATATGATGGACCTTTTGCAGACCAGATGATCAATAGAAAGCCAGTAGGTCTACCAGACAATAGAGTAGAAATAGAGGAAGCTGAGCAAGCAGCAGTAGAATTCTTTGGTAAGGACAGAGTCCAAGAAGTAGAACCTTTTGAACTAGGAGAAGGAGCTCAAGAACAAAGGATACCAGCCTATACCTTCCATCTCTATCCTGACAACCAACAAAGAGAATTAGCTGTATATACAGGAGTATCTCAGCAAGGTGGAAAGGTACTATGGATGGCAAACCCAAGACCTATAGACAATCCTCAGTTATCAATAGAAGAAGCAGAAAAGAAAGCGTTAGATTACCTAAATGAAAAGGGTTTTGATAGCATGGAGCCAAATTATTCCTTACAAAATGATGGATACTCATTATTTAACTTTGCAAATACACAAGACGATGTGACAATATATCCAGACTTAATCAAGGTTAAGGTAGCCTTAGATACAGGAGAAATAGTGGGTTTTGATGCTTCAGCCTATTATTTAAACAATCATGATAGAGACTTTCAAAGCCCAAGTATAAGTGCAGAGGAAGCCATGGATAATCTAAGGGTTGACTTCAATATAGATTCAGTAAGATTAGCCCTCATACCAAAGGGCAAAGAAGAAGTATTATGCTATGAATTTAAAGGAAAACATCAGGAAGGTGATTTCATAGTATATGTCAATACTATGAATGGAAAAGAAGAACAAATACTCCAAGTAATACACAATGAAAATGGAACATTAACATTCTAAGACACAAAACCCCGGGAAACCGGGGTTTAAATACTTTTTTGCACTTGAATTAAATATTAGTTTATACATGTCTACTCCTCAGAATCAAACACATCATCAAAGGAAGCACCTGGAATTTCGCCTTTCGCAATTTTATCAGCTTCATTCAGCATATTTGATACAGCTGATACCATATATTTGGATTGCTCTTCAAATTCTCTTACAAGCTCATTACCACTAAGTCCCTGAGAAACTAAATCCTTAAGAATTTCAACTGAAAATTCTCCTGTATTTCTTATTAAAGGGCTGATTACTAAAGCATTATTCTCAATAAAGCATTTAACCTCGTCTCCTAAGTTCAATTGATTATAGTATTCTAATGGAATTGTGATTTGCCGTTTTTTAGAAACTCTTATTATTTTACTATCCATTTCTATCACCTTTCTAGCAGCATTAGGCATAAGACTCCCTCCTTATTATTTTATGATATATTATCAAA
>CAZZCQ010000241.1:0-2514 GCA_964652285.1 uncultured Tissierella sp. | reverse complement strand
TTTGCCCTGCCGGATATATCGATCTTTCTTCATTCTATTAAATACAATCAGGGCAATCAAGGCCAATGGACTTATAATGAAGTATTCATAGCCAATGTAAATACCTAAAGCAATTCCACCAAATAAAATAAACATCAATACTGTTTCTATAACATTATCTCTATCAAAAGTCATATAAGCACCCCTTTAGAAAATTCAATCCTATTATATATCAGCTCTTAGTTATTCTCAACACAGTGAAGAATCTTTGTTTTAGATATAAGATTCCTCACAAGCTCAGAATGACAGTTACTCATTCTGGATGACAGAAAAATACTTCTTAGATGAACTCATTATATATCTTTCTTCTTATAAATTCTATAAGTTGTTAATATTGAGACAATCAAAACTAGAATTAAAATTACTGGCAATACATACAAAACCGTCTTTAATTGTTCTCCACTAGGTAATTCTTCTATACTAGCTGATATTATTCCTAGTTTAACCAATAGATATCCTATTCCTATAGGAATAAGCACAGATCCCATGGTCAAAAGACGGGCATTTTCTACTCCAAACTTGAATATGAGCGGTGTAATAACAGATGTGAAAACCATACATATTAAAAACATTATATAGGCTATCAAAAATATCTCTTGAATATTTTCTATGCTGCCCAAATCACCTCTTAAATAAGTAATTATTATGGAAAAGATACTTGATATTATAGTAGCTGTGATAGATAATAAAAATGATAATATATATTTACTTAAGACTATATCCCTACGGGTAATAGGCATTGCCAAAGCATAGCTATCCCATTTTGCCATTTCATCATATGTCATAGATGTTATTGACATAGAAGCCATAATAAATGTTGTCATACCAATTAGCATACTCATATCACCAATACTATAAGAAAAAATTCCATATACGAAGATCATTATGAAAGTAGTGGTAACTACTTTCTTTAAATTTAAAATATCTTTTATTATTAAACCTTTCAATTATGCTCCCCCCTAATATAAAATAGCATTATATCCTCTAGATTGGCATTGTCCATGATAAGATCCTTATATTTAAACTTATTTTTTTCTTTATTGGTTACTAAAACCTCATAGCCAAATTGGTTTTTTCTAAACCCTATAATATCCCTTTTTTCCACCCTATTAAAATCATTTGCACCACATTTGATAATTCCATAATTATCCACCAATTCCTCTTTAGATTCACTAAAAATAATACTTCCATTGTGGATAAAAGTTATATAGTCAGCTATTTTATCCAAGTCACTGGTAATATGGGTGGAAAATAGTATAGCTTTTTCTTCATCTTGGATAAATTCCAAGAATATATCCAAGATCTCACTTCTAACTATGGGATCAAGCCCACTTGTTGGCTCATCTAATATCAATAGCTGTGGATCATGGGATAATGCCACAGAGATAGATAGTTTCATCTTCATTCCCTTTGAGTAATCCTTCACTCTTTTATCCTTAGGTAGTTTAAATCTATCTAGGTATTTTAAAAATAATTCCTTGTTCCAATTATTATATATGTTCTTCATAATAGTGGAGATATCATTGGGTCTTAGATTGTCATGAAAATTACTTTCATCAAGTACAACTCCAATTCTATTCTTAAGCTTTGGATCATTTTCAATATTATCTAATTCAAATACTTTGATATTACCTCCATTCTTCTTGATCAAGTTGAGAATTAATTTAATTATAGTAGTCTTACCAGCGCCATTTTCTCCTACTAGACCCATAATACAGCCCTTAGGCAGTTGAAAGCTAACCTCATTTAAAGTAAATCCTTCATATTTCTTAGTCAAGTCTTTGACGCTTAATATATTTTCCATCTTTAGTCCCCCTCATAAAGAGTATTTAAAATCTCAATTAATTCATCTAAAGTTATACTACTACTCTTTGCAATATCCACACTCTTCTGTAGATGTTCTTCAGCTCTCCTTAGTTGCTCTTCTCTAATAAAGTCTAAGTTCATACCTGCAACAAAACTTCCCCTACCTGTAGAAGTGACTATAAATCCATCTCTCTCCAGCTCTTCATAGGCTCTTTTAGTTGTAATCACACTGATTCTAAGTTCTTGGGCTAGAGCACGCATTGAAGGTAGAGCATCACCTTCTTTGAGGCTTCCCTTCAATATCAGATTCTTTATCTGAGAAGAAATTTGTTCATATATTGGTTTCTTATCTGAATTACTTATTATAATATCCATTTCTTTCACCCTAATCATATATTGTATATATACTTTATATACAATATATCAGGCTGATATATATATGTCAATAAATTTTTTATTTTAAATAGAACTTTTTCAACCACCCCAATTTCAACGCCTACATCAATCTAACTAAAATTTAAAAAATATTTTCAAAAATCATTTGACACCATCCAGTTAAAGTGTTAATATAATGGCTAATAAATTAAAATGCTCTGATGGAGAGAAAGATATCAAAGCTTATTAACAGAGAGTTGGAAATGGTGAAAGCCAACAGTAGGTAGATATGTA
>CAZZCQ010000240.1:0-2527 GCA_964652285.1 uncultured Tissierella sp. | reverse complement strand
ATTTATCTCCCATGACTTCCATATGCCTTATTCTAGGTCCAATAAATACTATATCGTTTAATAGGCATGCATTGATAAAGTCCTTATTCTCAGATAAAAACCCATAACCAGGATGTATAGCTTCTGCCCTTGACACTAGGGCTGCACTTATTATATTATCAATGTTCAAATAACTATACTTGGATTGAGCAGGACCTACACATATAGCTTCATCCGCCATATGTACATGTATAGATTCCTCATCTATTTCCGAATAAATTGCAACTGTCTTGATTCCCATCTCTTTACATGTCCTAATTATCCTAACTGCTATTTCACCTCTATTTGCAATCAATATCTTTTTAAACATCATGACCTCCTGACCTTCATCAAAGCTTGACCATACTCTATTACATCCTCATTATCTACAAGTATCTCGACAACTTGACCAGAAACCTCGGATTCTATTTCATTCATTATCTTCATGGCTTCAATTATACATAAGGTCTGGCCTTTTTCTATCCTTTCTCCCACCTTAACAAAAGGGTCTACCTCTGGATTTGATGAAGCATAAAATGTACCTACCATTGGTGATTTAACAATAAATAAGTTATCATCTGTTATTAAATTTGACTCTGGTATAGGCTTCTCATACTGGATAGGGTTTTGTAAATTAGCTCCACTAGTCCCATTGGATTTGCTTTTACTTATCATAATTCTAAAATCACTTTTCTGAATCTCTATAGTCTCTATATTTGAATTATTTATAGAAACAATCAGGTCCTTTATATCCTTTATATCCATCTGTTCACCTTCCTTCATTATAATTTTATATTATAGCATAACAGTAAATAGTAATACAAAATATTATATATAGCTGTCAATGGCTCTTATGGATATCTCTCCAAATGAAATATTCTCTATGCCTTCAAGGAACTCAACTACAAGCTCACCATTTATATTTATATCCTTAACTAAACCCTTTCTAGTTCCATTTTTTCCCTGAATGACTAAGACTTTCTTACCTATTATTGCAGAGTTTTCTCTACATATATCTATAACTTGTTTGATAATCCCATCTTTATAATCCATATAATAATATCTAAATCTATCCAGCACATATTCCATAAGCTTTTCTTTATCTATATATCTATTCATTGTTAACTTTAAAGAAGTTGATATCTCCTTAAGTTCATCAGCTATATCATTATATTCCTGATTCACATTTATTCCTATTCCGAGAACACCATAGCTTACTGAATCTCCGCTTATACTCATTTCCATAAGTATGCCACAGACTTTTTTACCATCTATGATTATATCGTTTGGCCATTTTATCAATGAATCTATGCCAATGTCCTTTAAGGCCATATTTACAGCAGCTGCAGCTAATAGCACAATTCTTTGCATCTGAATTGGATTGAAATCTGGTTTGAGAATTATACTAAATAGAATATCCTTGCCCTTTGAAGACCTCCAACTTCTACCAAACCTACCCTTACCTTTGGTCTGTTCTTCTGTAATTATGACAGTGCCTTCATCTTCAAATAATGCCAATTCCTTTGCTTTATCATTGGTGGAACTTAATGTCTCAAAAAAATATTTCTTATATTTCATCCCATCACCTCAAACACATTTTTACTAGACCTTTCTATAAAGAAAAGTGTTAGCAAATGCTAACACTTTTCTTAGTCTAACAATTCTTTCAGCTGCCCTACTATCTTATAGTCAGAGTCTCTCAACTCCTTAATATTTTTCTTTCCCATCAAAAGCATTATCATTTTTATCTTGTAGACTATTCCATCAAGATATTCCTTGGTATTATCATAACCACCATGGACCAAGTAGGATAATATTTCACCACTTATACCAGCTAATTCTGCACCTAATACTATTGATTTAACTATATCTGTAGCAGTTCTTATGCCTCCACTTGATATAACCTTCAAATCATCTGGTAGCTCTTTACATTTTATAAGAGCAAGTGCTGAAGGTATTCCCCATGGATATAGCTCTACTAAATCAATATTTCTATTTCTCAGATTCTCTATTTCCATAAAGTTGGTTCCACCATGACCAGATACATCTATATATTTTACTCCAATGTTGTATAGTCTTTGGGCTACATCTTTAGATATTCCAAAACCAATTTCTTTTACTATAACTGGCTTATCCACATTCTTAACAATAGCATGGATATTATCGATAATACCTTTAAAATCTCTATCCCCTTCATCCATAGCTAATTCTTGAGCCACATTTAAATGGATTTGAATAGCATCACCATTGATTACTTCCATGGCTATCTTAGCATCTTCAACAGTAGCATGCCCATTAAGATTTGCTATTACTATACCTTCTTCTCCAATATTTTCCCTTACAACCTTAAAGGATTTTCTACATGCATCATCCTCACACAATAGAATTGTTTCAGAACCTACAGCCATAGGTATATTGAATTTTCTTGCCAATAGAGATAAATCACTGTTAATATCAATTGCAAACTCAGCACCACCAGTCATGGCATTGATAATGATAGGATAATCTA
>CAZZCQ010000239.1:0-2529 GCA_964652285.1 uncultured Tissierella sp. | reverse complement strand
TGATAATGTCCTGATAGTGTTATATCTGCTTTTGTTTCCTTGATATCATCAACTAAGGTATATGGTACACCCTTGATAAATGGCTTGTCTAAAAGCATACCATGTACTATATGAATGGAATAATTGACAGAATCATCAATATCCTTCATGATATAATAATCCCTATTAACCGTATCATCTATATTGTAAATATAGGGTTGGCCAGTAACTTGAACCTTTAAATTTTCTTTCTCTAGTATTATCTTTTCCTTCTCATTGATTATATTAAAGATATCCAATTCCTTCAATAATCCTGATACAGTCCTATTGATAGTCTGAGGATTGTGACCATATACATCATGATTACCACTCACCATGTAAATTGGTACCTGAATCTTTTTCAATATCTTGGAAAAACGACTAGTGACTGATATTGAGACATCAGGTCTATCAAACAAATCACCACCATGTAATACAAAATCAATTTTATTATTATCAATAATATCAACAATCTCTAGCATCTTATTTTCAAGGGTTTGTACATAATCATCCTTGCGATTTCTGGGAGGAGTCCCTCTTAGGTGAGAATCAGTAAAAAATAGTAACTTCAATCTAACACCTCCATTAGAGTTTATTCTTAAAATTAAACCTCCTAGAAGGAGGTCTAATTTTAAATTTATTCAGGTTTTTCTTCCTTTTTATTGGAATCTTCATCTTTTATTAATCCACAGTTAACTCGAATTTTATATTCAATTTCATCACATATATCAGGGTTTTCCATAAGGAAATCTTTTGCATTCTCTCTACCTTGGAATTTATAATCACCATAAGAAAACCAAGCTCCTGCCTTTTTAATGATATCAGCTCTTACACCAGCATCTACAATGTTACCTTCCTTTGATATCCCTTTTCCATACATAATATCAAACTCGGCTTGTTTAAATGGAGGAGCGACTTTGTTCTTGACTACCTTTACCCTAGTCCTATTGCCAAGAAATTCATCCCCTTGTTTTATTGTTTCAATTCTTCTAACATCAAGTCTAACACTTGAGTAGAACTTTAATGCTCTACCTCCAGTAGTTGTCTCAGGGTTACCAAACATTACTCCGATTTTCTCTCTTAATTGATTGATGAAAACCACTGTTGTATTAGATTTATTGATTGCCCCAGCCAATTTTCTCAATGCTTGTGACATCAGTCTTGCTTGAAGTCCCATATGGGAATCTCCCATTTCCCCTTCAATTTCAGCTTTTGGTGTTAAAGCAGCTACAGAATCAATTACTACTATGTCAACGGCACCACTTCTAACTAGTGCCTCTGTTATTTCTAATCCTTGTTCTCCAGTATCTGGTTGTGATATTATAAGATTGTCAATATCCACTCCTAATCTTTTAGCATAAGATGGATCCAAAGCATGTTCCGCATCAATAAAGGCAGCAATTCCATCGGGTTTTTGCGCTTCAGCTATTATGTGCAATGCTAATGTAGTTTTCCCTGAAGATTCCGGTCCAAATATTTCGATTATCCTTCCTCTAGGTATACCACCTATACCTAAAGCAATATCCAAATCTAAAGATCCAGTTGAAATAACATCTAATTCCAACCTACTGTCTTCGCCTAATCTCATTATTGAACCCTTTCCAAATTGTTTTTCAATTTGATTTAAAGTTAAATCTAAAGCTCTTCTCTTTTCACTATTATCCGCCATAATATCCCAGTAAAACTGGTGCCACCCCTTTCATCATTAGAACACTCGTTCTTTATTATCATACTATATTATATTTCTAGTAATGTCAATCATTTTTTAGGCAAACTTTTCTTATCTCATCTAGGGCTTTTATAGCAACTCTTCTCTGAATCATAGTCCTATTTCCATTAAAATTAAATTCAATTATTTTATAATTATCCTTTGTCATTACACACATATAGACTAAACCAATAGGCTTCTCTCTAGTAGCTCCCTCTGGCCCAGCTATTCCTGTTATAGAAACAACTATGTCTAATTCAGCCTTGTTAAATAATCCCTTGGCCATTTCATAAGCAGTCTCTTTACTAACAGCTCCATATCTGTCTAAAGTTGATGATTTTACATTTAACTCATCAATTTTGGAGCTATTACTATAAGAAACAATTGCTCTTTCCAAAACATTGGAAGCTCCTGGAATTCTTGTAATCATACTGCTTACAAGCCCTCCAGTGCAAGATTCACAAAGCCCAAGTTTGTATTTCTTATCCATCAATATATCTACTACTACTTCTTCTAAGCTAACATTCTCATATCCATATATGTAATCTCTAAATTCCTCTTTTAGTTTTTCAAATACCTTACACACTTCTGATTGAATTTCCTCTTTAACCTTCCCTCTACCGATTATCTTAATCTCTACTGTAGCATCTTTAGCAAATGTTGCAATGCTTATATTTGTTGTGGAGAGATTCAATCCCTGTAATCTTGTCTCTAACATAGATTCACCTATGCCTGTAGTATTTATGGATTTTGAAATAATGTTGAATTCATCATTTATTAAATCTTTTACATGTGTCTCAAAC
>CAZZCQ010000238.1:0-2530 GCA_964652285.1 uncultured Tissierella sp. | reverse complement strand
AATCATTGTGGTATTTATTCCCATCGGAATTATCAAACTATCTTTATGAAAATTTGGATAAGACAGAAAAACAAATTGGAGATGAGATATTTAGGGTTGGAAATAAGGTAATGCAGATAAAGAATAATTACAAACTCAAGTGGAAAGTTGTAAAGAATGGGATGGAATCAGATGATGGCGAAGGGGTATTTAATGGTGATTTAGGTTATATAACCCATATTAACAATGAGGATGATATAGTCACCATCATATTCGATGATGAGAAAGAAGTAGAATATGATTTTTCGGATTTGGATGAAATCAAACTCTCCTATGCAACTACAGTACATAAAGCACAAGGGAGTGAGTTTCCTGTAGTAGTCATGCCTATACATTGGGGACCACCAATGTTATTGACTAGAAATCTCATATATACAGCCATTACCAGAGCTAGTCAGTTGGTAGTTTTAGTAGGGGAGATGAAGTACCTCAATATTATGATAAAAAATAACAAGATAGCACACAGATATTCATCATTGGATAGGAAGATTAGGGACTTCTTAAATGAGTTCTTTTAGGGGTGATAGCAATGGAATATATTAAATCTATTTCTAGTTTATTGTTTCCCACTAAGAACCTTTGTTATCTCTGTAAGGAAACAAAAACATCCTTAAATGATTATATTTGTGGGGATTGTTTACAGTTTTTGGAGATTATTCATAGGGAAATCAAATTGGATTCACCATTTATTACAACTTCCTACTATACCCTGATATACAACCGCTATATGAGAGAAATAGTTGCTGACTACAAATTCAATAATAAAAGCTATTTGTATAAACCCCTAGGGATGTTAATGCTGAAAACCATATATGAGAAGGATATAAGCAAGGATATAGATTTGATTATGTATATACCCTCTCATAGAAGAAAGGAAGCCAAAAGGGGATACAACCAATCTGAACTATTGGCTACATTTATTGCTAAAAGGATAGATATAGAAGTCTCCCACAATAATCTTTCAAAGATAAAAGATACAAAGGATCAAAACAAATTGAATAGAATTGAAAGACAAGAAAATCTATTGGGTTCATTTAAGCTTAAGAATAGAGAAGAGATTAAAGATAAAAGAATATTACTCATAGATGATATTATTACAACGGGCTCAACTATGAAGGAGTGTAGTAGAGTATTGATAAATAATGAGGCTAGAGAAGTCATAGGACTTGCTCTAACCTCAAGTAAGAAATTGTAATGATGTTTTTCATCTATCTTATGACTTAGTAAAAAATATACTCTTGCCCCTATGCACTCTGTAACCATAGTTTTTAAAATAGTTTATGGTCGCATTGATTTCACCACCAAGAATTATTATAATACTACTTATATATAACCAAATCAAGAGGAGTATTATTCCAACTAAACTACCATAGGTGATTGCATATCTCCCAAAATTATTTACATAATATGAAAAGAATATTGATATCAACATCCATCCTAGAGAAGCAAATATTGAACCTGGAAGTGTGGTAGCTAATGGGATTTCATTTATTTTGGATGTACAAGGACTAAGCTTATATAGCAAGGCAAATATCAAAATCATATATACTAAAGGGATTATAATTCTAATGTATGACCATAGGTTTATGAATATATCTGCTCTTCCAAATATTGAAAACAACTCATTTCCTAATAGCTCTCCAAATACAAGAGTCAAGAATACCAAGGTCAACAGTATCAACAAAGCCACAGTAAAAACCAAGGACATAAGTTTAAGCCTAAAAAAGGATCTAGTTTCTTTATAGTCATAGGCTCTATTTATTGCTTTGATTACAGCTGTAAGACCTGAAGATGCTGTCCATAGTCCCAGTATTGCTGCAAGAGAAAGTAGACTTTGACTAGAGCTAATTGTGATTTCAGATACAAATCCCAAAATCAGATTTTGAGTTGCTAATGGCAGATATTGTATCAATCCATTTACAACATCTTCCCTGACTAAAGGAGTATAACTTAGCACATTCAAAAAAACAATGATAAAAGGAAACAGGGATAGAATCAAAAAATAAGCCAATTGTGTGCCTGAAGCCAATACATCATCATCATCAATCCTGAAGATCAACTGATCCAAGAATATTATAGCTTTGAATTTACTGAGCTTTTCAATAGACTTTTTAATAAAGATCACCTACTTTAAATACTTGTCAAACCACTGGGTTATCTCCTTTAATCTTCTGATTCTACTCTTAGGTTTTCCCGAGCGGCTCAATTCGTGGTTTTCTCCTTTAAAGAGACATAATCTTGATTCTACACCATGGAATTTCAGAGATGTAAACATCTGAATTCCCTCAGCTAGCCAACAACGATAATCCTCTTCAGAATGTATAAAGAGAGTAGGTGTGGTAACCCTATCAGCATACTTCATTGGAGAATGATGCCAAAGTTTTTCAAAACCATTCCAAGGAGTAGCTGAAATCTGGTCATCTACAAAGTAATAGCCAATATCAGTAGTGCCAAATTTGGATATCCAATTGGATATGCTTCTCTGAGATGC
>CAZZCQ010000237.1:0-2545 GCA_964652285.1 uncultured Tissierella sp. | reverse complement strand
CTAGGAGATAGATATGAGATTATTGAACAAATTGGTGGAGGAGGCATGGCCATAGTATATAAGGCTAAATGCCACCTATTAAACAGATTTGTAGCTATAAAAATACTAAGAAATGAATTTCTTGAAGATGAGGATTTTATTAGAAAGTTTAAAAGAGAATCACAAGCTGCAGCAAGTCTCTCTCATGCTAATATTATGAATATCTATGATGTAGGTGTAGAGAAATTTGACAATAAAGATGTTCACTATATAGTTATGGAGTACATCAAAGGTAAAACCCTGAAAGATTTGATTAAAGAGAAAGGGAAATTATCTTTTGATGAGACAATCAATTACTCAATTCAGATAGCTGAAGCCTTGAGACATGCTCATTTAAATCATATTGTACATAGGGATATAAAACCACAAAATATTATGATTAATGATGATAATATTATTAAGGTTACAGATTTTGGAATTGCAAGGGCAGCTACATCCTCTACTTTGACTACTACATCAAATGTAATAGGTTCAGTACACTATTTTTCCCCTGAGCAAGCTAGAGGAGGATATACTGATGAAAAGTCCGATATTTATTCATTAGGAATTGTTATGTATGAGATGATAACAGGAAAACTACCTTATGATGGGGAAACTCCTATATCTGTTGCTCTAAAACATGTTCAGGAGAACATTATACCACCTAGGGAAGTTGATGATACCATACCTGTTGCTTTCGAATCTATCATACTCAAATGTGTTCAAAAAAGACAAAGCGACAGATATGAGAGTGTTGGTTTACTGATCAATGATTTAAAAAGTTTAAGAAATCATGAGGATACTAGTTTTGTTATAGACTCTGATACTGGAGAACAGCCGACAAGAATGATTCCAATCATTAAGGAAGAGAGTGTAGATAATATGTCTAATAGTTCAAAGACCAAAATGAATAGAAAGTCCAATAATAAAGGTAAGAAAAGCGACAGTAGCATAAAGATGATATTACTAGCCATTTTATTAGCCTTTCTAGTAGTAACCATAGTATTCGCAGGGTGGTTAAAATTACAGGATTTTTTTGATGTAGCAGAAGTGGTAGTTCCTGAACTAAGAGGTAAATATGAAAGTGAAGCTAGAGAAGAGATAGAAGGTCTGGGTTTAGTATTCAATGTCTCAGATACAGCTACAAGTACTGAATATGAACCAGGAATGGTAATTAGTCAAAGTGTTAAAGATGGCTCAAAGGTGAATGAAGGATTTACTATTGATGTTGTTTTAAGTGAAGGAAAAGATTTGGTCAGGGTCCCTGGATTAGTGAATAAGACTTATGAAGAAGCTGAACTACTTTTAAAAGAAAAAGGCTTAGATGTTGGAGAAAGGGATTACAGGCCATCAGATGTTACTCCCAACAATATGGTTATGAGTCAAGAACCTGAAGCATTTACTTATCTAGCACCTGGATCAAAGGTTCATTTGGTTATAAGCCAAGGTGAAGAGATTAAGACAATTCTAATGCCAAAACTCCTAGGTAAGGGTTTAATAGATGCTCAAAATGAAATACTAAGAAATGATTTGATAGTAGGGGATGTAAAAGAAGAACATCATGATACTGTTCCTGAAGGCGAGGTTTTTTGGCAATCTTATGAGCCTGGAAGTGAAGTGGAGACTAAGACAGCAGTAGATTTGTATGTTAGTATTGGACCTGAAGAGCTTGAGGAGCCACCTATAGGTGATCCAAATGCAGAAAAGAGCATAAGTGTCTATCTTATTCCTTTCAGTGATAGGGATGAAACTGAAATTAAGGTAATGAGAAGACAAGGTGGAATTGAAATGCAAATATATAGAGATAATCATAAATATGTAGATGGAGAGGTTGCTTTAGAGCTGAGGGGTATAGTAGGAGCTGAATTTGATATTTACTTTGATGATGTTTATCAATTCACCCAAACTATAATGGAATAATGGTGAATTTATGTTAGAAGGTATTATTATTAAAGGTATCGGTGGTTATTACTATATTAAAACTGATGAAGGAATTATAGAAAGTAGAGCTAGAGGGGTGTTTAGAGAGGACAATATCACCCCCTTAGTTGGTGATAGAGTAATAATCAAAATCAGTGAAGAGGATGGTAGTGGATATATAGTAGGTATAAAGGAGAGAAAGACTCAACTATTAAGACCAGCAGTAGCTAATATAAGTCAAGCAATTGTTGTCATGAGTGTAAAGGATCCTGATATTAATACATGGCTATTGGATAAGTTTTTGTTAATGGTTGATTATGAGGGATTAGATATAGTTATATGCATAAATAAATGTGATTTGGATAAAAATTTAAGTGAAGAATATAGAGAAATATATAAAAAGGCTGGATATAATGTTCTATTGACTAGCAGTATACAGGATATTGGTATTGATAGGCTAAAAGAATATTTATATGAGAATATAAGTGTATTTGCTGGCCCTTCTGGCGTTGGTAAGTCTTCCTTGTTGAATAAGATTGATTATAGATTGAATCTTGAGACAGCCAGTATCAGCAAGAAGTCTAAAAGAGGGAAGCATACTACAAGA
>CAZZCQ010000236.1:0-2546 GCA_964652285.1 uncultured Tissierella sp. | reverse complement strand
GCATTTGGCACTATATCCTGAAGTTAATGAAGAATTGATAAATAATGAAGTCGAAGAGAAAATGGACTTGGTTCGAAATCTTGTTGGATTGGGTAGAGCCTCACGTGAAACAGTAAGAATCAAGGTACGCCAACCACTAAGTGAAGTTGTTATAGATGGGAAGTATGAAGAACAGATAAATGATCTGGTTCCATTGATAATGGAAGAGCTGAATGTAAAGGAAGTAGTTTTTGAAAAAGACTTATCCCAATTCATGAACTACTCCTTGAAACCAAACTTTAAGCTAGCAGGGTCTATATTAGGTGCAAAGATTAAATCCTTCGGAAAAGAGTTAGGTAAACTTGATGCAAAAGAAACGGTTGAAGAACTAGAAAGTGAAGGTAAGATTATCCTCAATCTAAATGGTGAAGATACAGAGATTAAAAAAGATTATGTCTTGGTAACTATCTCATCAAAAGAAGGCTTTAATGTAATGATGGAGAACAATCTATTTGTAATCCTAGATACTACACTAACACCTGAGCTGATAAATGAAGGATATGCTAGAGAATTTGTTTCCAAGGTACAACAGATGAGAAAGACCAATGGGTATGAGGTTCTAGATAAGATCAATATATTATATGATGGTAGTGATGAGATAAAGGTAGCCCTTGATGAATATGAAGACTTTATCAAAGAAGAAACCCTTGCAGTTGCTATTCATAGGGTAGAAGAAGAATTGGAAACACAAGACTTAAATGGACAAATGACAGGTATAAGACTAGAAAGGATATAAAGAAGCATTGAGGTAGATGACTTAACTTATCTACCTCTTTTTACATAAGCATTTTTATAAAAAGGTAGCTACTAAAAATCTCCCACATTTATATCAAGTGGGAGATTTTCCATATACTATATAAACAAAGTTTTTATCTCTAAAAATTCTTCTAAGCCATATTTACCGCCTTCACGACCTACTCCAGAATGTTTAAATCCACCAAATGGTGCCTTGTGTAGCTGGGAACCACTGTTTATTACTATGGTACCAGTTCTTATTTGCTTTGCTACTTCAAAGGCCTCTTTTTCTGGACCGAATACTGCACCAGACAATCCATAGACAGAGTCATTAGCTATTTCAATGGCCTCTTCCACAGTATCATATGGAATAATAGACAATACTGGTCCAAAGATTTCATTTTGTGCTATTTCCATGCCATTATCTACATCAGTAAATACAGTTGGTCCGATATAATATCCCCTTGATTCCTTAGGGACTTCTCCTATTAGAAGTTTTGCACCTTCTTCGATACCCTTTTTGATATAATAAGTGATTTTGTCAAACTGTTGTTTTGATGCCACTGGACCTATTATAATCTCTGGGTTTGCTGGATCTCCAAATTTATAATCCTTGGTCATTTCAATAATCAATTTTTCTATTTCTTCTTTCTCATCCCTAGGCACCAATAATCTACTATAAGCACTACATGATTGGCCGGTATTAAAATACATTTTATCTAAGGTTTTACTTAATGCCAGTCTATAATCTGCATCCTTTAGAATGATAGATGCTGATTTTCCACCAAGTTCTAGTGAAATTCTTTTTATGTCATCTGCAGCTAGTTTTGCTACTTCAACACCGCCTTTTGTAGACCCCGTCAAAGTTACCATATCTACATCTTTATGCTGAGCCAAGATATTGCCCACCTCAGATCCGCGTCCCGTAACAAGGTTAAAAACACCCTTTGGGAATCCTGCCTTATCTATTGCCTCTGTTAAGAAAAATGAAACTAATGGAGTTTTTTGACTTGGTTTCAATACCATAGTGTTACCTGCAAGTAAAGCTGGACTGAGCTTTTTTATGATCTGACCTAATGGATAATTCCAAGGAGTTAAAGCAGCGACAACACCTACAGGCTCTTTATATATAATATAGTCTTCATATCTTTCTTCAAAGTTAAAATCATTAATAATTTTGAGATAGTTTTCTATATCTTCCAAATAAGGTATTACATGAAAATTTTTAGCAAATTTAAAACCACAACCTAATTCTTTAACAATTATCTTTGCCATATCATCAACTCGTTGATTTAACTCCTCAAGAAGTTTCGTGACCAAGCTAACTCTTTCCTCTAAAGGAGTAAATTGCCAGGTGTTAAATGCTTCTTTTGCTGCAGCTACTGCTAGGTTTACATCTTCTTCATTGGCAGCAGGAACAACTTGGAAAATCTCTTTAGTAGCTGGATTTTCCACTTGAATTTTCTCATCACTCTTAGGAAAAACCCACTCCCCATTTATATATAATTTATCATAGTCCATATATTCATCCCTCCTATAACTATATATAGCCTATGTATAAATGATTAATCATGTATTTAATTGGTTAAAATTTGATTAATTATAAAAATTTAGTAAACAAGGTTCCAATTGAAGGATTGATTCACTTGAAAAAAATTAATATATTTTACTTAACAGTTTTATTAAAATGAGTTAACTATATCAATGGAACAAAACTTAACATAAAAAGATAAAATGATGAAAAAACATCTTTTACTTATCGTATCTCTGGT
>CAZZCQ010000235.1:0-2549 GCA_964652285.1 uncultured Tissierella sp. | reverse complement strand
AGACGTGGATACCCAGGATATCTATATACTGACCTTTCAACAATATATGAAAGAGCTGGTAGAATTAGAGGAAGAAAGGGTTCCATAACCCAAATCCCTATATTGACTATGCCTGAAGATGATATTACTCATCCAATACCTGACTTAACAGGATATATAACTGAGGGTCAAATAATACTTTCTAGAGACCTTTATAAGAGAGGTATTCAGCCCCCTATAAATGTTGTTCCTTCACTATCAAGACTTAAGGATAAGGGTATAGGCGAAGGAAAAACTAGGGAGGATCATGCTGATACAATGAATCAGTTATATTCAGCTTATACATCAGGTATAGAGGCTAGAGAGCTAGCTACTATACTAGGAGAGTCAGCACTTTCGGATGCAGATAAAGCATTTTCAAAATTCGCTTCAGTTTTTGATGAAAAATATGTTAATCAAGGCTACTATAACAATAGAAGTATTATCGATACTCTAGATTTAGGTTGGGAGTTATTAAAAATTATTCCAAGAACGGAACTCAAGAGAATACGAGATGAATATATTGACAAATATCTTCCACTGGATGTTAAAGGGGCTGAGTAGATGGCTAGGCTTAATGTTAACCCTACAAGAATGGAGCTTTCCTCACTTAAAGCAAGATTAGCAACAGCAACACGAGGCCATAAGCTTTTAAAAGATAAACAAGATGAGCTTATGAGGAGATTTATTGAGCTTATAAGAAGAAATAAAACTCTAAGACTTGAAGTGGAAGAAGAACTTATTGCTTCTTTTAAAGAGTTTTTATTAGCAAGTGCGGTAATGTCTCCTGAGATGATGGAGGAAGCTGTAGCTGTTTCTAAAGAGAAAATTACAGTCGATATTAAGAAGCAGAATGTAATGAGTGTTTTAGTACCAGTTATGGACTTTCATAGGGAATATGCAGCTGATGAGGGTAGTATATACCCATATGGTTTAGCACAAACCTCTGCAGAATTGGATGCTGCTATAGCTAAACTATATAGCATAATGCCTAAGTTATTAGAACTCGCTGAAGTCGAAAAAGCTTGTCAGCTAATGGCGGATGAGATAGAAAATACAAGAAGAAGAGTTAATGCACTTGAATACAGAACTATACCTGATTTAGAAGAGACAATCAAATTCATAAGAATGAAACTTGATGAAAATGAAAGAGCAACAATTACACGCCTAATGAAGGTAAAGGATATAATCAACAAATAATATAAGGGATACTGAAATTCAGTATCCCTTATATTTGTGTCATTATACATAATAATCCTCGATATCAATAGGCAATCCTTTTTTTCAATCGGCATTCAGCGATGCCCTTTAAAGTATATAATCATATAAATTTAAGACTAAAGGTGTATTGCTGGAATTTTCTTGCTGTACATTTTACATAGTACTTATATATCCGAAGAAGATTATTTTAATAAAATCAAAACTGATTTTGAGAGTGAGGTACTAAACTATTATAATACTAACGATTTAGAAAATGGATATGTAGAGTCATATAGTCGTGAAGGAGACTGGCAAAGATATCCACTTATCCTAATACAACTCTACTTTCCTTTTCAATAAATTGGTTTCTGTATAGTTCGTAGTAGTATCCCTTGCTTTGGATCAATTCCTTATGGCTACCTGCCTCTATAATCCGACCATCATCTATAACCAATATCTTATCTGCATTCCTTATAGTAGATAATCTATGAGCGATTATAAAGCTAGTCCTCCCATTTAGAACAGTATGGATTGCATCTTGAATGATTTTTTCAGTTTCTGTATCGATTGAAGATGTAGCTTCATCCAATACGAATAGCCTTGGATTTTTAACTACTGCTCTTGCAAAGGATAGGAGCTGCTTTTGTCCAGTTGATAACAAATTACCGCCTTCTCCCACTTCAGTATCATATCCATTTGCCATATTAATTATAAAGTCATGAGCATCTACCAATTTACAGGCATTTATAATATCCTCATCACTTGCTTCTAAGTCTCCATATCTGATATTGTCCTTAACCGTACCGCTAAATAGATGTGGAGATTGTAATACATATCCTAGATTTTCATGTATCCAATTTTGTGGCATATCCTTGTAGTTGATACCATCTATTAGGATTTCACCAGCAGTTGGCTCATAAAATCTACAGAAAAGATTTACTATGGTTGATTTTCCAGCACCTGTTTCACCGACCAATGCTATGGTTTCACCAGGCTTTACTAGCAAGCTAAAGTCCTTGAGGATATCTTCACCTTCTTTATAAGCAAATGAAACATTCTTGAATTCAACATTTCCAATTATCCTTGGCCATTTATCTCTCATCGGATTAAATATATCTCCATACTTTGCTATCACATCTTCCTTATCTATTAGATCAGGCTCTTCATTCAACAATGAAAAAACCCTTTCAGCAGAAGCTTGTGCTGCTTGAACCTCTGCAAAGATTACAGCCATCTGCCTAATAGGCTCGAACAACTGGGTTGTATAGGAAATAAATGCAACCAATGTTCCATAGGTGATTATTTCTCCAATGACAAAGTTTCCACCAAAA
>CAZZCQ010000234.1:0-2551 GCA_964652285.1 uncultured Tissierella sp. | reverse complement strand
TTCTGTCAATTATTCCATTCATATTGTACATGGCATGCTCTTGGACAAGCCATTTATCAAGGGCGTTCCTTATACCCTAGTTGATGATATCAAAGAGACAAAAGCAAATATAACACTATCAGGTCATTATCATTCTGGATTTGAAAATATTGTAATAGATGGTAAATACTTCATTAATCCTGGAAGTATAGTTCGTATAACCAATAGTTTAAAAGAAATAGAAAGACGACCCAAAGTAATTATTATCAATCTAGATGAGAATATTAGGATTGAAGAAATTTACTTAAAGAGTGCATTAAGTGGAAGTCTAGTTTTAGACAGAGATGAAATAGATAAGGGTATATATAAAAGAGAGAGATTATATGAATTTAAACAAAATATTGATTCAGCATTAAATTATGAGAAAATGGATATCAATGATGTACTGATAGAAGTTTCAAGGACTGAAGGATTGAGTGAAGAAGTAAAAGTTGAAGCATTAAAGAGAATAGCTATAGCACAGATGAAAGGTACAAATGGTGAGTAATTTGAAATATCTTAAGACTGTTATACTGGAAAATTTTCAATCTCATAAATATACTAGTATAGATTTTGATGAAAGCTTGAATATCATATTAGGGCCTTCAGACTCAGGGAAAACAGCGATAATTAGAGGAATAAAATGGGCACTCTACAATGAACCCTCTGGTGACTTTTTTATAAGAGAAGGGGAGAGTGAGGCATCTGTAACTCTTATCTTTAGTGATAATACTAAAGTACAGAGGACTAGAAGTAAATCTAAAAATCTATATATATTATATAATAACAAGGGAGAACAAATTAAGTTTGAAGGATTTGGACTCAATGTACCAGAAGAAATAATCGAAGAAATAGGTATTAGAAAAATTAAATTAGATAGTGATTCAACAAATGCAATAAATATAGCTGAACAATTAGATGGACCTTTCCTTTTATCTGAGAAAACCAGTACTCGAGCAGGTGCTATAGGAAGATTAATAGGTGTAAACATTATAGATGAAGCCTTAAGGGAGACATTAAAGGATATAAGGAATCTTTCTGCTAATAAAAAAAATACTGAAGACAGGGTATCTAAATTAGATAATGAATTAAAAGAATATGATTATTTAGATGAGCTTGTTATCAAGCTTGGTATGGTTGAAGAATTGTATAAACTAATTCAAGAGAAAACAAGAAGACTTGATAGGTTAAATTTATATGTCAAACAATATAGAGAAACAACAAATGAATCAAAGATAGTCAATGAGCAATTGCTTAAATTGAAAAGCACAGATGAAATCAACTCCATCTTAGAACAAAATCAAAAGAATATATATGATTTAAAATACTATAGTATTAAAAGAATGCACCTTATTGACAACCAAAAAGAGATGAAAACAAGCAAAGATGTCTTAAATAAGTTGAAAGACATTGATGATATAGGTGATATTTTTGATAAGTCTAAACAAATAATTACCAATATTAGAAGGTATGAGAATATAAAGATTAATATGGACAGAAATATTAAAGATATAGATAAAGGAACAATTATAACAAGTAAACTAAACAAGCTGCCAGATGCTGAGAGAGCATTGGCTTCTTTAGATAGTAAGTCCTCAGCAGTATCTAGACTTATAAAGCTAAACAACAATTTTAGGTCAAATCAAAATAATATAAAATTAGGTAATGACTTTATAAAAAGATTTGATGGTTTAGGAAAAATTGAATCCTTCTATAAGGATACGATTAGGAAGGAAGAAAAGCTTAGTGAGCTTAAAAGATTAAATAAGCAAATTAAATCTGTCAAAGATAATGGAGAGGCCACTAGAAAAGAGCTAAATAAATTTAATAGGGATATAGATAATTATTTAGATAAATACAAGGAATTATTGATAGAATTAGAAGTATGCCCTTTATGTTTGAGTAACATTGATTCAAATAAGATAGATCATATAATGAGCCATTACAATTAGGAGGTTGGAATCATGGATTATGAAAAAGAATTAAATAATCTTAAAGAGGATTTAGAGAAGGCAAAATCTCTAAAGTATAGAGCCGAAGCAAGGTTAGAACAATTAAAGAAACAAGAAGAAGAATTAATAAATGAGTTGAATGAATTAGGGGTTGCTCCAGAGAACTTAGATGCTGAAATTGAAAAACTGACTGATGAGATAGACAAATTGTTTAAAGAAGCCAAGAGCTTATTACCTGTTGATTTACTAGAAAAGAAGTGATTTTATGGATGATATGAGTTATTTAGAAGATAGATTAATTGAAATAAGAGGTTTTATAGCCAAAGAAAGTGGCAAAAAGGAAAAATTGATAGAACAGGTGAATGAGTCTAGATTAGAACTAAACGAAATCCTAGATAATATTGAATTATTAGAAAAGGTTGTTATTTTATACCAGAAAACTTCTGAATTTGCACGAGAACAAGCTAAAGTACAGATAGAGTCTTTAGTTTCAAAATGTCTTCAATTCATATTTGAATCAAATATAGAATTTGTGATAGAGATAGAAGAGCTGAGAAACAAAGCCAATGCTGAGTTCTATG
>CAZZCQ010000233.1:0-2562 GCA_964652285.1 uncultured Tissierella sp. | reverse complement strand
TTATATAGATTGGTACAGGCTCATATTTCTCCTTATCCATATTTTCCATTACTTGCATTCCCGTAATTATTGATACCTCGTGCTCTACACTTCTTCCTCCAAATACTACTCCTATTCTCTTCAAATGTAGACCTCCTTTATTCATTATAATTATCTGGTAAATCATTCTCAAATAGGACTATGTCTTTAGGTCTTGTAATCTTTCCTAGTCTTTCTGTTGCCTCATCCAAATTGTTTACTACAAATACATTGGATGGATTGAAATTTACTTCCATCAAACCTTCATAGATTGGTTTGGTCCTTTTCTCTCCAACTAAAATTACATAATCACAGACTTTCCCTATATTAATACCAAATTCTCTATTAGCCTCTTCTTCCATAGCACCAAGTTCTACCATACCAGGAGTTACTATTATCTTTCTTCCTTCTCTAAACTGACCTATTACTTCTAAGGCAGCCCTTGTTCCTATGGGGTTTGAGTTAAAAGCATCATCTATTACTATAATACCTGTTCCAGAATCTATGATATTTAATCTATGGGGTATAGGTTCGATTTTACTTATTCCTCTAGAGATTTCATCAAAACTCATACCCAGTGATATCGCCACACATGCACCAGCCAAGATATTGTAGATATTGTGTTTGCCTAATAATTTTGTAGTACAGCTCACACTATCTCCCATCTTGTTTCTTAAAGTAAATGTTGACCCCTTCTCAGATACTACTATATCATCAGCATATATATCCAGCTTTTCTATATCCTCTAAACCATAGAGCAATTTCTCTTTAAAGGTCTTGTCTGCAAGCTTCTTCAGATATTCATTATCATAATTAAATATGGCTATCCCATCTGCCGGTAACTCCTCTATCAACTCATATTTTGTCTTCATTATATTGTCAATGTTCTTAAATGTCTCAATATGAACAGGACCTATAGATGTAATCACACCTATATTAGGTTGACAAAGTTCTGCTACTTCCTTAATTTCACCTATTTCTCTTGCTCCCATCTCTGCAATAAATACTTCATGTTCTTGATTGAGCTCATTGTTAATTATCTTTGATAACCCCATAGGTGTATTATATGACTCTGGAGTGTTCAAGACACTATATCTTTCCTGTAAAATGGTACCTAGTATAAACTTTGTACTTGTCTTTCCAAAGCTACCTGTGATACCTACTACGGTTAAATCTGTTCTTTCCTTTATCTTTTTTTGTGCTGAATCATAGAATCCCTGATTTATTCTACTTTCAATGGGAACCATTATTATGTTTGATAATAATATAGTATCTGGTTGAAATAAATAGACCAAAAATGCTACAAGCAATATAAATACAAATGTTATAGCATGCTCAAAGTTTACATAGACAAACATAGGCAAGAATATCAATAACCCACTTATAATGATATTTACCATATAGAGTCTAGTAGCCCTTTGCGTAAAGACTAATGGCTTCTTAACTGGCTGAGTAACTTTGTTAAAATTATATACTTTATCTTTATTTTTTTGTTTCCATCTTCTATAGTTATCAGAACTGTATTCTTCCAATTGAACCATGTGTAAAGAACTCTTAGATCTCTTTGATATAAGAATTAAGCTAATAATAAGAATGGCCAATATTATAATATAATCCATATCTTACCCCCCATTAAAAAATGCATTTATTACAGCCCTAAATCTAATAAAATCATCTAAATAGGAATAATGTCCAGCACCTTCGAAAACGACTAAACCACTATCCTCTATCTCTTTTTCCATAATATGAGCCATGTATAGAGGAGTATCCATATCTTGGTCTCCCCAGATAAGTAAGGTTGGAGCTTTGATATCCTTCAATAAATCCTTAAGGTTTTCATTAACTACTTTTACAAAAATCCTCCTCATCACTCCAGATGTATCCTTGTAGTCATCTGAGCCAAATCTCTTGTGGAATATCTCCATCTTTTCTTCATCCTTAATCCAGAAAAACAAATTCTTATATATAAACCTCAATGTCTTAAAACTATAAACTTTTATGTAATATTTAAGTCCCCTTTTAGGAATCAATCCTGCACTATCTATTAATACTATTTTATTTACCACATGAGGATATTTAGAACCCATAATGATGGATAGCTTCCCTCCAAAGGAATGTCCAATAAAACTTGCTCTGCTTAAGCCTTCATCAAGCATAAAATCCTTTACTATCTCAGCATATTCAAATGAACCAATTGGCTCTTTAGGCTCATCAGACTCCCCAAATCCAGGCAAATCTAAAGCATATACTTTAAATCTATCCTTGAGTATATTTACTATAGATAGAATTGTGTTGATGTTTGCACCCCATCCATGGAGGACTATGATTGCTTCGCCTTCACCTTGAGCAATATAATTTATATTCAAACCATTAATTTGCTTAATCATTTTCTACCTCATCTTGATTTTTCCCAAAAATCTACAATTTTAAAACTAAACCATGCTTCATGTAAACATTTCACTCTTCCACAATAAATTATTATATCATATTCCCCTGGAATTATATAGTGAAAAAGATTCTCCCTGTGTTAGGTCATAAAAATAG
>CAZZCQ010000232.1:0-2575 GCA_964652285.1 uncultured Tissierella sp. | reverse complement strand
CCTGCATGTTGACAAGCTTCTACAACTGCTCTTCTCTCCACATCAGTTATTCCACTTGGCACACACACAACAATTCTAGGTTTAAAGATTGATCTCTTAACAGCTTTTCTAATAAAATATCTAAGCATTCTTTCAGTTATATCATAATCAGAAATTACACCATTTTTAAGTGGTCTAATTGCAACAATATTACCAGGAGTTCTGCCTAGCATCTGCCTAGCTTCTTCACCTACAGCCAAGAATTTATCTGTATATTGGTCAATTGCCACTACAGATGGTTCTTTTAATACTACGCCTTTTCCTTTGACATATACCAGTATGCTAGATGTTCCCAAATCAATACCTATATCTGCTCTTAAAGACACTTCATCATCCTCCCTCTTTTGCTCGACAATAATTTCTATATATGTAATAAAATTCCTTTGAAATCAAAAATAAATATATAGTACTATTAGGTTTGAATTATCTTATCTTCTAATATATAATATATAATTATAAAAATATGAGGTGTTTTTTGAAATGATAGTTAATCCTAGACAAGTAGGTGAAATAACTAAATATATTATCATATCTATATACGCAATTGTTGTCTTATCTACTTCATTTTTCTTTAATTCATCCCATGAGATTATACAAGGAATGAAGGATATTATAATATCACCTAGCACATTGGTATCTGATTACATGGTTGTGGGTAATCTAGGTGCAGCTTTTCTAAATAGTGGCTTAATAATGATTATAACAATAGTACTGACAATTTACAATAAAATAAATCTAACTGGTCCAGTTATTTCTTCTATTTTCATGTTGGGCGGATTTGCGCTCTTTGGGAAAAATATATATAATATTTGGGCAGTTATGCTGGGAGTGTATTTATACTCGATTTTAAAGAATGAAAAGTTCTCTAACTATATAATTATTGCCTTATATGGAACCACATTGGCACCAATAGTTAGCAATCTATCTTTTGAGTTTGGCTTTAGCCCATTATTAGGAATAATTTTGGGCAATCTATGTGGTATTTTAGCTGGTCTAATACTAGTGCCACTTGCCTATCATTTCAAAAACTTCCATATGGATTATAACCTTTATAATGTGGGATTTACTGCAGGAATAATTGCTACCTTGTTTATGTCCTTCTTTAGAGCATTTGGACTTGAAAATGAACCATTGGAATTATATGCACAAGGATATAATAGGACACTTAGCATCTACTATTCAATCATGTTTATCTCTATGATAGCTATTGGTTATCTATTCAATGGAAAGAGTTTTAAAGGGTACAGAAAATTACTGAAAAATACAGGTAGATTATCCAATGATTTTGTTCTGACAGATGGTTTTGGATTAAGCTTTATAAATATGGGAATCATGGGTTTCTTATCCTTAGCTTATTTATTGTTGATTGGTGCCCAATTAAATGGTCCTACCATAGGAGCTATGTTAACAGTTGTTGGATTCTCTTCCTTTGGTAAGCACCCAAAAAACACCTTGCCAATTATACTAGGGTTTTACTTAGGCGCACTTATAACCAAGCTAGAACCAAACTTATCTTTAGTTGCATTCTCTGCATTGTTTTCAACAGCTTTAGCGCCAATAGTTGGGTGTTTTGGTGTAATTCCTGGTATGATTTCAGGCTTTGTTCATTCATTACTCTTTACTAATGTTGGTTATTTACATGGTGGAATGAACCTATATAATAATGGATTTACAGCTGGATTTGTTGCAGCAATACTAGCTCCAATATTTAATACATTCAAAAATCTAAAAAAGTCCTAATAGGACTTTTTATTCGTTTATTGCTTTGTATTTTTGTTTGGTAGCTTCTCCACCCCTTATGTGTCTTTCAGCTTTATTTTTTTCTAGTACATCCTTAACCATTGCTGCTATAAGAGGGTTTATCTTAGGTAGTCTCTCTGTTACATCCTTGTGTACTGTACTTTTACTCACGCCAAATATGCCTGCTGCCTGCCTAACTGTGGCACCTTCACTTAATATGTATTTAGCTATCTCTAAAGTTCTCTCTGCAATATAATCTTTCACTTAATAACCCCCTTTTCTTTTTGGGTATTCTAATAAATATCTATGCTTTTTTAATCCATTATAGAACGAGGATCTACTGTTTTCTGCTTATTTATTACTTCGAAATGTAAATGTTCATCCATTAAGGACTCAATTTGAGCAGTTTTACCTACTGTAGAAATATAATCACCTTGTTTTACTTGCAAGCCTTCCTTTACCATCTCCAATGTTCCTAAGTTACAATACTTAGTAAATAGCTCTTGACCATGATCTATGACTATGGTCTTTCCCCATAGGCTATCCTCATATAACTTTGAGACTGTTCCATCCAATACTGCAATCACATTAGTTCCAACCTTTGCCTTGATATCAATACCTGAATGCCCTCTCCACTCCTGCAGAGTTTCTGAGTATATGAGTTTGTCCTTAGCAAATTCTGTAATGATTTCACCCTTAACAGGTGACATCATCTTAGCAGCATATTGACTTGGTCCTTCTACATAATTATCAATGAATTCAATTTCGTCCTTATACTCTTCATCTTCACCTTCAT
>CAZZCQ010000231.1:1119-2618 GCA_964652285.1 uncultured Tissierella sp. | reverse complement strand
TGTACATTTAGTAGGCAAGGAAATAGTGAGATTCCATACAGTTATATGGCCAGCAATATTGATGGCATTGGATATAGAATTACCTAAACAGGTATTTGGGCATGGTTGGATATTATTTGATGATGATAAAATGTCAAAATCCAAGGGGAATATAATATATCCAGAACCGATTATTCAGCTTTATGGGATAGATGCCTTTAAATATTTCTTGCTAAGGGAATTCTCATTTGGTCAAGATGGCTCATTTACAAGAGAAAAGTTCTTACAGAGATTGAATTCCGATTTGGCAAATGATTTGGGTAACCTAGTGAGCAGGACCATTACAATGGTGGAAAAATACAATGGAGGTCTTGTCCTTGAGGCTGATACCAAGGAAGAGGTAGATGAATCCTTAATAGATATAGCTAGCTCAGTTGCAGATAGGGTTGAAATATTAATGGATAAATTAAACTTCTCCCAAGCCTTAGAGGAGATTTGGAAATTAGTCAGAAGGACAAATAAATATGTAGATGAAACCATGCCATGGGTTTTAGCTAAGGAAGAAAACAAGGATAGATTAAACACTGTATTATATAATCTTTCAGAAAGTTTAAGGATAATCTCCATATTGATTAAACCATATATGGAAAAGACATCCTTAGAAATTAGAGGGCAATTAGGATTAGGTGAGGGAGTCATCTGGGAGGATGCAAAGACCTGGGGACTCTTACCAGTTGGTACAAAAGTAGAAAAAGGTAATATAATATTCCCAAGATTGGATATAGAAAAAGAATTAGTCAGATTAGATGAGGCAAATCAAAAACTTATAGATGAAAGAGCTAAAAAGAAGGAGAAGGGTAATAATATGGAAGAAGAAAGGAAAGTAGAACCTGAAGAAGAGCTGATTACAATAGACGACTTTGCAAAATGCAAATTTAAGGTAGCTCAGGTAATCTCTTGTGAAGAACATCCAAAGGCAGATAAATTAGTAGTATTAAAGTTAAAAATAGGTGATGAAGTTCGACAAGTAGTAGCTGGTATTAAGAAATGGTACACAGCAGAGGATTTGGTAGGCAAAAAGGTAATAGTAGTCGTAAACCTACAACCTGTAAAACTTAGAGGAGTTGAATCCAATGGTATGATATTGGCTGCGCAAGATGAAGATGGCAATCTATCCCTCTTGACTACCTTGGAGGATGTCAAAGATGGAGCTGTAATATCATAGGAGGAAAATATGTTTATAGATAGTCATAGCCATTTAGATGATAGAAGATATGATCAGGATAGAGATATCCTGATTAAATCTCTCAAGGAAAACAAAGTAGATATAGCAATCAATATAGGAGCTGATTTAGAAAGCAGTATAAATTCTGTTGAATTAGCCAATAAATATGACAATATTTATGCTGTGATAGGGGTACATCCCCATTCGGCAAGTGAGGTCACCTTGGAGACATTGGATAGATTTAGAGCCATGTCTAAAAATGAAAAGGTAGTAGCTATTGGAGAGATAGGGCTGG
>CAZZCQ010000231.1:0-1109 GCA_964652285.1 uncultured Tissierella sp. | reverse complement strand
AAGAGATTTACAGAGGAAATGGTTTAAAGAGCAACTAGAATTAGCGAAGGAATTAAATCTTTCAGTTGTTATACATTCTAGAGATGCCTCACAGGAGACCTTTGATACCATTAAAGAAGCACAAGATGGTAGACTTAGGGGAGTCATGCATTGCTTTTCAGGAAGCCTTGAGATGGCAAAGGAATATATGAAACTTGGATTTTATATATCCATCGCAGGACCTGTTACATTTAAAAATGCTAGGGTAGTGAGAGAAGTAGCAGAGGCGGTACCTTTGGATAAGCTGTTGATAGAGACAGATTGCCCATATTTAACCCCGGAACCATATAGGGGAAAGAGAAATGAGCCTATGTTTGTAAGATATGTAGCAGAAAGGATTGCAAAGATAAAGAATATCTCAGTAGAGGAAGTAGCTGAGCATACAAGTAGGAATACCAAGGAGTTATTTGGTATAAAATAGAACGGGTGGCATGGAAACCCGCCCCTACACAAGATTGTTGGTCAATTAAAATCTTATACTAATAAAAAATATAATGATATTAATAAAACAAAAGATTTAATTTTATGGCAAAGAAATTATTATGAACATATTATCAGAAACGAACAAGAATACCAAGAAGTATGGCAATATATAGAAACAAATCCGTTAAAATGGGAAGATGATGAATATTATACTTTGTAAAACGGGCGACCTAAGGTACGCCCTACCAAAATTGTTAATCATTTGGGCGGCATGGAAACCCGCTCCTACACAAAATATAACATCATTTTTAGGGGCGATTTCCGCGCATCCCACATGTTGATAGAAAGGAACACTCATGATAAAAGAAGTCATAATAGTAGAAGGAAAAGACGATATCGCAGCAGTTAAAGCCGCAGTAGATGCAGAGGTTATAGCATCTAATGGATTTGGCTATAAAAAGGAATTCATTGAGACCATAAAAAACATCTCCCAAAGAAGGGGTATCATCATCCTAACGGACCCAGATTATGCAGGGGAGCAGATACGCCGTGACTTATCCAAAGGGATAAAGAATTGTAAACATGCCTTCTTACCCCAAGGGAAAGCTCTTAAAAAGGGAGACATAGGAGTAGAAAATGCAAGTAAG
>CAZZCQ010000230.1:0-2620 GCA_964652285.1 uncultured Tissierella sp. | reverse complement strand
ACATACATCACATACTCTTGCCATATATAAAACACCTCCTTAATATTAACAGGATAAATTTATTAGAAACATTATTTGCTATTATAACAAATATTATTCTAACACAAATAGTAAGCAAAATGCAACTATTATGTATTATAATCTTATTATGTTTAGATTTAGTTGAACAATTGTTGTTTTTGTTGTAAAATGTTTATGTTAGTATATTCTAAACAGGGAGGAGATTCTATGCCAGCCAAAACTTTTACTGATTTAGGAGCGATTGTTATAGATGATAATGTTATAGCTACTATTGCTGGAGTATCGGCTATGGAGAGTTATGGGATAGTAGGTATGGCATCCAAAAATGCAGCAGATGGGATATTTGAATTACTCAAATGGGATAACTTATCAAAAGGAATTAAAGTATTCTCAAAAGAGAATCAATTGACCATTGATTTGCATGTAATATTAGAATATGGAGTTAAGATATCAGTTGTTGCTGAGAATATAATTGAGCGTGTTAAGTTCAATGTAGAAAAGCTTTCAGGATATACAGTTGATAGTATTAATGTTCATGTTCAAGGAATAAGAGTGGGAAAGTAGTTTAAGGGGGTACTTTACTTGAAAATTGAAATTATAGATGGGAATCTGCTAAAAAAAACTTTAGCTGTGGGTTCAGATCTTTTAGACAGAAATAAGGAGGAGGTAAACTCCTTAAATGTTTTTCCTGTCCCAGATGGTGATACTGGTACAAATATGTCGTTAACTATTAAATCAGCTGTGAAACAGTCTTTAAGTGTTTCTGTAAATGATACTTATATGGTTGCCTTAGCTGCAAGCCAAGGTTCATTAATGGGAGCTAGAGGCAACTCCGGAGTAATATTATCTCAGCTTTTTAGAGGTTTTGCACTTGGGATTAAAGGAGAATCACAGATTAATGTAAGAACTCTTGCGGAGGGTTTTAAACAAGCAGCAGAAACTGCTTATAAGGCTGTTATGAAACCGACAGAAGGGACAATTTTAACTGTTGCTAGAGAAATAGGTGAATTATCCATGTCTATTTCTAAAAGAGAAACCGATATACTCATCTTTTTAGAAAAGGTTATCCAACATGGGAATAAAACCTTAGACAAAACACCAGAGATGTTACCTGTATTAAAACAAGCGGGAGTAGTCGATGCTGGTGGTAAAGGTCTAATGCTAATAATTACTGGTATGTACAATGCTTTAGCAGGGATAGAAAGTGTGCCTGATGAAGTTGTAATTGAGGAGAAATTAGAACACAAAACACCTCATAGAAAACCTATAGATACCGATACTATCGAATTTGGTTATTGTACTGAATTTATGATAAATGGAGATTCTGATAGGATTGATGGCTTCAGAGAAGAACTATCTAATCAAGGGGATTCATTATTAGTTGTTGGTGGAGATGGGATTATTAAGGTTCATATTCACACAAATAATCCTGGACTTATATTAGAGAAAGGTTTGACTATTGGGGAACTTAGCGATATTAAAATAGATAACATGAAGAAGTTTTATTAAAAGAAGAACTAAAAGCAATGGAATCTAATGCTCAGAAATTTCCAACAAAGGAGTATTCATTCGTTTCAATATCCATAGGAAAGGGTATTGATAAGGTTTTTGTCGAATTAAATGTTGATCAGCTAGTTCATGGGGGTCAAACCATGAATCCTAGTACTGAAGATATCTTAAAGGCAATTGAACTAACTGAAGGGAAAAATGTTTTTGTTTTGCCAAACAACAAGAATATTATATTAGCTGCAGAGCAGACTAAAGAATTAAGTGAAAGAAATATTATTGTATTACCTACTAAGTCAATTCCAGAAGGTATTGGAGCTTTAATAGCCTTTGATGAGGAGTCCAGCTTAGAGGATAATATAAATAATATGAAAGAAAATATAAGCTATATTTTAACTGGTCAAGTAACCTATGCCGTTCGGGATAGTGAATTTAATAATAGTGACATAAAAAAAGATGATATAATTGGATTAACCAATGGGGATATTGTTGCCATGGGTAAAGATAAGAATAAAGTAGCCTTGAATTTAATTGAAGAAATGATAAAAGATGAAATTTCAATAATTTCTGTTTTCTATGGAGAAAACACTAAGAAAGAAGAGGCAGAAGAACTAGCATCTTTGTTGGAAGAAAGATATGATGATGTGGATATTGAACTATTATTTGGTGGGCAACCATTGTATTATTATATATTTTCATTAGAATAACCCTACCTTGGTAGGGTTATTCTGATATTATTGGAGTGATATCATGAATAATCTTTTGAATAGTGTTCAGTATATTAAAGGAGTAGGACCAAAGAAGGCTACTTATCTAAGAAGATTAGGTATTGATACCATAATTGACCTATTATATTATTTTCCAAAGGATTATGATGATAGGTCAAAGTTTACTAACATAAGTGAAGCTAAGTTAGGTGAAAAGTCTAGTTTAATAGTTGAAATCATAGGAAAACCTAAGATTAGTAGACCAAAAAGGAATTTTACAATTCTAAAAGTTCCATTCAAGGATGATAGCGGAAATGGCTATTTAGTATGGTTTAATCAAGAGTACTTGAAGACTAGCTTTGAAGTGGGTCAATCATATAGAGTGA
>CAZZCQ010000229.1:0-2657 GCA_964652285.1 uncultured Tissierella sp. | reverse complement strand
CCAGCATCTGCTAATACCTTTTTAGCACCTTCTACATCATATGAAGGTAGGTCATTACCAATTTGCCATTTCTCATATACAGGTGATATAATACCAGGCATTGGTGCTGCTGAACCGTCAAATGCGAAATTCACAACTTCATCTCTATTAACAGCCATAGCTATAGCAGTTCTTACATTTACATCTTTTAATATTGGATCTGTAAGATTTATTGCTAAATGCTCATAGCCTAAATCTTGGTTTTCTACTATAACATAATTTGGATCTCCTTCGAACTCTGCAGCTGATGGAGCAGGAATTTCCTTAGCTGTTAAATCAATATCTCCAGATTTAAGAGCTAAAACCATAGTGTTTATATCTGGATATGGTTTGAAAACAACCTTTTCTAAGTATGGCTTTCCTTCAGGTGAATGCTGAAACTCATCAACTCTTTCCAAAATATAGTGTTGTCCTCTTGCAATCTCAGCAAACTTAAATGGTCCAAATCCTACTGGATCATCATTTGCAAAAGTCCTAACATCTTCTACTTCTTCCCAAATATGAGCTGGAACTATTCTTTGCCAATAACCCATAGTAGTTATAAATGTTGGGAATGGCTCTGATAAAGTGAATACAATTGTTCTATCATCAGGAGTTTCCCATGTAGCATCTTGAAGGTTCTCAGCTTGCCATTGTAAATTTTCTTCCTTCATAACAGTATAGGTATAGTCTATATCCCTAGAAGTAATTGGTGTGCCATCTTGCCATTTTAGTCCTTCTAATACTCTTACAGTTACAGTCATACCATCTTCTGATATTTCAGGTTCTTCAATTATATAAGGTACCTTGTTACCAGCTTCATCAAAAGACATCAAAGTAGGATAAACTAGGTTTAATACCCAAGAACCTGCAATATCGTTTCCTACTAATGGATTCAATGTATCAGGATCTGCATATGTTCCTATAGTAAGTGTACCACCAAATTTGTCATCATCATCACTATCTTGATTATCATTACCGTTATCAACTTGATTGCCATTATTACCTTGGTCCCCATTGTCTGTATCATTATTAGAACAACCAGTAAATACAGCCAATACTAAAACAAATACTAATACTAAAGCTAATATCCTTTTCATCATACAACCTCCTAATTTTTATTGTTTAATAAGATTTCTCCAGATAGAGTCTCTAATACTCTTCCTTCGTCTAATGCCACTTTCCCATTAACTAAGACATAATCAACTCCATTTGCACTTACAAGAGGGTCAGAATAATCTACTTCCGTTGGTGAAGGAAAATTATATCTATCTAGATCAATAACAGCTATGTCTGCCTTCATTCCTTCTTTTAATAATCCTCTATCATTTAATCTAAATTGTCTAGCAGCTAATGAAGTATTTCTTCTTACAATTTCCTCTACTCTAACACCTCCTTCTCTATACATATTCATGAAGTGAACAAATCCACCTCGTCTTTGTAATTCATACCATGAACCTGGATCCCATGGTTCTCCAAATATTATGTCAGTACCAACCATGACCAGCGGGTTATCTTGAATATTCTTAGGATGTGGACCCATTGGAAAATCTGCTCTACTTGGTCCACCTAGCCAAAATGTATATTTATCATTGTCATCAGCCAGCAAATCTAATAGTAATTCCTTTGAATCTTCATAATTTCTATCTTTAGCTATTTCTTCGATGCTCTTTCCTTCAATTTCTGGATTATCTGTATTTATTACAAATACATTAGTCATATCATTGCCAAATATATAGGCTTCCTCTAAAATTATCTTTCTTCCTTCAGTAGTTTTTAAGGCTTCTTTAACACCATCAACCCCTCTTTCAAACATCTCAGAAGAGACTGACATAACGAATTGTATCAATCTATCCTTGCGTGTACAGTGACCAGTACTTCTTGGAATAGTATCTATAGCAATTTCAAGGCCTCTATTTCTAGCTTCTAGTACCGCATCATATGATTCTGGTGAAGTAGAAGTTAAATGAGACACCTGTACTCTTGCGCCAGATTTTTCACCTATTTCTATGGCCTCTAAAGTGGATTCTAAAATACCAGCATAATATCTAGCATGGGTAGCATAAACACCATCGTATTTAGCCACAACCTTAGCACACTTTATTATCTCTTCAGTATCTGCATATCTGCTTGGAATATATGAAAGTCCTGTTGATATTCCTAATGCTCCCTGCTGCATCCCTTCTTCAATATACATTAAAATATCTTTTTCTTCCTGTTCTGTAGGTACTCTCTCCTTAGAACCTCCCATGGCTGTCCACCTAATAGTTCCATGGCCTAATAGTAATCCCATGTTTATATTTAAACCTTTGTCTTTAGCAACATCACAATATTCACTAAAACTGCTCCATTTTGGTTCTTCTCTATCATATTTTTCTTGTGCTTCCCTAGTTAACAATCCATTTTTGTAATAATATTCAAATACATTTGATGAGTCTAAAGGGGTAACAGAATGGCCACAATTCCCAGATATTACTGATGTAACTCCTTGTTTTAGAAAGACATCAAAGGAATTGTCATTAAGGATTGTTGTTTCCCAATGCACATGTGGGTCTATAAACCCTGGGGATACCATCTTCCCTTTAGCATCAATAACTCTATCAGCACTTTCATCAATCTTTGATGCAATCTTTGCAATT
>CAZZCQ010000228.1:0-2661 GCA_964652285.1 uncultured Tissierella sp. | reverse complement strand
CCCACCTAAATCCATGACCTCTTGAACACTGCCTGAAGCTAATAAAGCAAATCCTGTTTGTCTTGTAGCCATTACATCTTGGTGGTCTCCAAAGATACTCAATGCATGAGATGCCAGTGCCCTTGCTGAAACATGAAATACTCCTGGTAATAGCTCTCCTGCAATTTTATACATGTTTGGAACCATTAGTAACAAACCTTGAGAAGCTGTATATGTAGTAGTTAAAGCACCAGCTTGTAGTGAACCATGAACTGCTCCTGCAGCACCAGCTTCTGATTGCATCTCTTTTACTAAAACCTCTTGACCAAAGATGTTTTTCTTGCCATTCGCTGCCCATTCATCCACATGCTCTGCCATATCAGATGAAGGTGTTATCGGATAAATTGCAGCAACTTCTGTAAAAGCATATGATACATAGGAAGCAGCTGTATTCCCATCCATGGTCTTCATAATTTTTGCCATAGTATATAAACCTCCTTATATATTTATAAGAAACTAATAGTAAACAAAAATAACATATTTATTTACAAATTAATCTTTCTATTCGTGTATAAGTATATTAAACATTAAAAACAAAGTCAACTAAGTTAGTCAAAAATATATCAAATATTTAACATGCTATCTTCTTTGTTATTCTTCAATATATCCCTTATTAATCTCTATTTGTCTTCTTATTTTCTCATTTAACTCACTTGCAGCATTATAACCTAATGCTTTTTGCCTATAATTCCTAGCTGCCACTTCAATAATCATAGCTACATTTCGACCTGGACGAACAGGAACAGTGGAAGTAGAAATTGGGATTCCCAATATTTCAGTATACCTTTCATCAAGTCCAATTCTATCGTATTCCTTTGTTTCATCCCATAACTCTAATTCTATAACCATCTCAATAAACTCATCATACTTAACTGAGCCTACCCCATAGAGCCTTTCTATATCCAATATACCTAACCCTCTAATCTCCATAAAATGTCTAGTTATCTCTGGTGACCTTCCCTGTAGCATATCTTCTATCTTTTTGACAATAACAATATCATCAGAGACTAATCTATGACCTCTAATAACTAGATCCAAAGCAGTTTCTGATTTGCCTACACCTGATTTGCCTGTTATCAATATGCCTACACCATATACTTCCACAAGAACTCCATGCATCCTTGTCTCAGGTGACAACTGCAAATCTATATAGCTTATAAGCTTATTGGATAATTTTGAAGTTATATCCTTAGATTTAAGCAGAGTTTTGTCATGTTTTTTTATAATATCATATAACTCAGGGAATATGGGTAAATCTTTAGAGATTATTAGAGCTGAAATTGGATAGGATAAAAAATTGTCCAAACTCTTATATCTGTCTTCATATGAAAGTTGATTTAGATAGTGCCATTCAGCACTACCTATTAGTTGAAGTCTTTCTGGAACAAATTTCTCAAAATAACCTACAAGTTGTAAACCTGGTCTACTGATTTCACTAGAATAAATCTTGACATCATCAATATCACTGGATTCATGAATAACCTCTAAATCCATTTCATCTATTATTTCTTTCAAAAATACAAATTCCATTTTATCACCTATCTAGTTGGGATTATTATTGCAGCAATTATATATGCTATTAGCCCGCCAAAAAGTGCTGTTGGTATGCTTATTATAACCCAAGCTAATCTAATAAGTGTAGGGTCAATATTAAAGTATTCACCTATACCACCACAAACACCAGCAATCATCTTATCATTATCAGATCTATAAATTCTTCTCTCCATTATTTTCATCCTCTCTATCTTTGTTAAAATGATTATATAGATTCTCAGCAACTACTTTATTCATACTTTTTATGGCTGATAGTTCTTCAATACTAGCATTTTTGATTTTATCTATACTCTTAAAGTGCTTCATCAATGCTACTTTCCGTTTCTCACCTATACCCTCAATATCATCCAATTGGGACTTAAACATATCCCTTGTCCTCAAGCTTTTATGATAGCTGATAGCGAATCTATGAGCTTCCTCTTGAATCTTATAAACCATTTTGAAACCCAGGGAATCTTTAGGTAAATGGTATTCCTTGTTATTATAAATAATACCCCTTGTTTTATGATAATCATCTTTAACAAGGGCACACACTGGTACATATATCCCTAGTTTTGATAATACATTTAAAGCAATATTTGCCTGACCCTTGCCGCCATCTATCATTATTAAGTCAGGAAAGCTGGAAAAACCTTTTAACTTTATATCATCATCTATATGCTCTTGCTCTACTAATCCCCTTATAAATCTTCTATTAAGGACCTCTTCCATGCTTCCATAATCATCTGGATTAACAATGGATTTAATCCTAAATCTTCTATAATCAGATTTCTTTGCTTCTCCATTCTCAAATACAACCATGGATCCAACTGCCTGAACTCCACTGATATTGGATATATCATATGCCTCAATTCTTTCAGGGAAATCCTCTAAATCTAGGATATATTGTATCTCTTCTAAAGCCTTTAGATTCTCTCTATGTCTTTTTAGGAATCTGTCTCCATATTTATTGAGCATTTCTAAGGCGTTCTCTTTTACCATTTCAACTAATCTCAGCTTATCTCCTTTTTTTGGGACATTTAGTAGTAAGGAGTTGAAATAATGCGGATTGCAATCAATGGTAAAGAG
>CAZZCQ010000227.1:232-2668 GCA_964652285.1 uncultured Tissierella sp. | reverse complement strand
GCATCGATTAAACCAGGAAGGACTACTTTATCCTTTGCATCTATAACCTTAGCATCTTTATACCTATTACCAATATCCTTTGTCTCTCCAATTTCTTCAATTCTTGAGTCATTAATAACTACAAAACCATCCTTATATACTCTTCGCTTTGGGTCCATGGTAACTATATAACCATTCTTTATTAATATCATCTAATTACCTCCCATATATTTTCAGGACTCCAACTTCTACAAAGATAAACAAATCAATGAGAAGATGAGGTCCGAGAAAATCAATATTTATTTAGATTCCAATCTCCACTTCTTTGGAATCCTAACTCTCTATATATCTCTTGTTGATATAACTTATCTATAAATTCCATTTCATCCTTTGATTCTTCTAGGGTTTTCTTAATACTTTCTTCTAAGGAATCAAATCTATCTTGCGCTTCTTCTACTACTTTCTTCTCGTTAATTGTTAATAGTTCTTTGTTTTCCATTACTAAATTTCCATTGATTATAACTGTATCTACAGATTGACCTCTGTCGTTATAGACCAATTGATTTATTATATCAACCCTTGGAGTTAGATATACAGATTTAGTATCAATTAATACTATATCAGCTCTCTTGCCTAGATCTAAAGAACCTATCTCATCATCTAACTTAATAGCCTTAGCCCCATTTACTGTTGCCATTCCAAATACATCTTGAGCTGATTGCCAATCTTCATATCTTGGAGTAGTTACTTTTGAAATACAAGCTGCTAGGTTCATAGCCCCAAAGATGCTTTGATTACCTCCACAATTACTACCATCCGTACCTAATGCTATATTTACATTATTCTTACGCATCTCATTTATTGGAGAAATCCCACTTCCAATTGTTAAGTTACTATAAGGGTTATGAACTACTGAAGCTCCACTTTCATTGAGAAGCCTTATGTCATCATCAGAAACCCATACTGTATGAGCCATTGACCATCTATCATTTAGTACACCTATGTTATCCATATGTTCTACCATGGAACAACCATAAAAATCATGTGCTGTGATAGCTTGAATCTTTGTCTCAACTAAATGAGTGTGGATACCTAAATCATATTTCTCTGCTAAATCCTTGAAATTTACAAGCAATTCATCCGTACACCTTTGAGGTCCTGAAGGTCCTGGCATTACTCTAATCATTCCATTATTTTTACCATGCCATTTTTTGATGACTTCTTCACAAAATTCAGCTACTTCAGTTGCAGTTTTAGATTTGTTTTTGCTGATTTTAACCATTAATTCATCAGGCAGAGTATTTAACTTTACTGGTAATGTATCAAAGTACTGCTTATCAGTGACCATTGGTGACATTACTACACCCATACCCGCATCAATATATGCATTAAGGGCTGAGTCAATACCATCTAAACCTACTGCCAAGTGATCTAGGCAAGTAGTGACACCACTTTTTATCATATCAATACAACCTAGCATTGTACTGATATATATGTCTTCACTTCTTAATCGTCCTGCTAAAAAAGCATAATACATCCATATTTCCAAAGGAATATTCTCACCCATTCCTTTGAAAAAATTTGCATAAGAATGTGTATGAGCATTTATTAAGCCTGGAATAGCTAGCTTACCCTTTGCGTCAATAACTTTATTTGTAACAAAATCATCTGGAACCTTTCCTAAATACTTAATTCTCCCATCTTCTATGGCGATATCACCAAATTTGAGTTCATAATCATTCTTGTTATAGTGAAGTATTTCACAATTTTTGATTAGCAAATTTACACCTCCTAAAGAATTATGTTCCTGCAATGCTCTTATTATTTCATTCTACTAGAATGTTGAAGGATACGCCATTCTTACCAAGAATAAAGTAATTTCTGGTATATAAGTAATCAAGGCAAGAGCAATTAATGCAGCTATCAAAAATGGTATTACAGCTTTTATTATCTTAGTCAAAGGAAGTCCCGTTATTCCATTTGCTACGAATAGGTTGAGTCCAACTGGTGGAGTCATATTACCTATAGCTATATTAGTTGTAACCAAAACTCCTAAATGAACTGGATGTACTCCCATTGCTAATCCTATTGGATATACTAATGGAGCAAGTAATGTAACAGCACCTGAACCATCCATAAACATACCTGCTGTTAAAAATATTATATTTACAAATAATAAAAATACAAATTGTGAAGCACCCGTGCTCAAAAACCCTTCTGCAAGATTTTGTGGTACCTTAAATACGGTTAGAACCCATCCTAATGCAGCTGCTGCTGATGTTAGTATCAAAACTTGGGCACAAACAATACCTGAATTTATACATGCTTGCCAAAGTTTCTTAAAGGTTAGTTCCTTATATATAAATATGGATACAAAGATTGAGAAAGCAGTTGATACAGCAGCTGCTTCAGTTGGCGTGAATATTCCACCATATATTCCACCTAAGATGATAACAG
>CAZZCQ010000227.1:0-222 GCA_964652285.1 uncultured Tissierella sp. | reverse complement strand
TATAGCATTAACCGCAACCTTACCAAAACCTTTAAATGAAACTCTTTGTCTTGTTTTATCACCCTTTTTTAGAACCCAGTAGAAAATATAAACACTCAACACTAAAGAATATACGATTCCTGCTCCCATACCACCAACAAACAATCCACCAACGGATGTACCAGTAGCAACACCATAGAGTATCATGGTTACACTAGGAGGAATCAATAGGGCTACTGCTGA
>CAZZCQ010000226.1:0-2669 GCA_964652285.1 uncultured Tissierella sp. | reverse complement strand
GACAAACAGCCGCAGAAACAGAAGAATGGATTTAAAATTTATAAAATTGATGGAAAATATAAGAAGAATTCCATTGAGATAAATTTTGAACTGCAGATTAAATCATTGGTAAATGTATTCTGGGGGGAAATCGATCATAAGGTATTATATAAAAACTTTAATTATATGTTAACAGAGGATTTTTTTAGAGATATAATGTCATCTATCAAGGATAATCTTACGATGATTGATAGACAATTGATGATATTATATAATCACTTAAGTGATATGGATACAAGTAATTCATTTAAAAAACAGAGTCAATTGAAATCACTTGTCTCCAAAGTAACTCACGATATCTATATAACCAAAGTGAGACAAGAAGTTGGTTTTGTTATTGATTTTAAGAAATCTATTGATGTGATTATAAACTATTTGTTTATGAAGGGTGAACATGATGAATCCAGTTATAGCAGGAACTTTTTGAGAATATTGAATAGGCTAGATGAAATAAGCAATAATCAGATGGATTTTAATACTTATATTGAATTTGATAGAGAAGTCTTCTTCAATGACTCATTTACTCGTAAGATTGGTAGTATGATTCTGGATGTTATCAATAAAGATTTTAGATGGAACCTGTTATTTAAGATAATCTTTGAAATTGAAGAAGGGAGTAAAGCCGAAGACTTTGAAGGCTTTATAATATATCTAAGATATTTGTATCATAAAGGAATACTTGAATTGTTAAAAGATAAGGATATTGCTCTCATAAATAAAGAAGATATTATACACACAATATTAGATGCTATAGCTAACAGTTTTAACAATGAGTTAAGTATAGATTTTATTACTGAATGTAATATAAATAAACTAATATGCCTTATTAGGGTCAAATTAAAGGATGTTGTAACCTATGAAGATTGGCTGCAAGAGAGGAATGAGATTATTTCAAAAGTATGTGATATTAAGTTATAGAGTATTTGGGAAACCAAGTACTTTTTTTATGCCCTAACACAAGGAACGAAGTGATTTGATGTATCTGGGGCACTTCTCAAAGATGCCCGTGGGACAAATAGAGATTGTAGGTCAAATGTGAAGAATTCTCAAATTCATGCGGCAAAGGAACAAATGAATTTGATGAATTCGACTACTAAAATTGTGATTTGAATCACTGCGCTAAAGTTTGTTTCACTATATAATAAAGTCAAGTAGAATAATAATAAAACTTTATTATAGATATAGGAGAGGATATGGATGAAGCAGTGGGATGGTTTCAAAAAAGGAGATTGGATTAATCAAGTAAATGTACGAGAATTTATACAGTTAAATTATATTCCTTATGAAGGTAATGAAGATTTTTTGGCTAATGCAACAGATAGAACCAAGAATCTTTGGAGTAAGGCTGAAAAAATGATAGAGAAAGAAATATTAAATAATGAGATAGAGATTTGCACTAGGAGTTTTTCTGGTATTGCTAATCACGAGCCAGGATATTTAGACAAAGTAAATGAATTAATAGTTGGATTTCAAACAGATAAACCACTTAAAAGGATTGTAAATCCTTATGGTGGATATAGGATGGTAAAAAGTTCTCTTGAAGCTTATGGCGTAGAAATGGATGATACTTTAGAAAAACATTTCAAGGAATTTAGAAAGACACATAATGATGGAGTATTTGATGCATACACTGAAGAAATGAGGAAGGCAAGGAATGTTGGTTTACTTACTGGGTTACCAGATGCATATGGTAGAGGACGTATCATAGGTGATTATAGGAGAATTGCGCTTTATGGTATAGATTTTTTGAAGAATGAAAAGATTAAAGATAGGGATAATATTAAAGGAAATGCATCAGAAGAAACTATAAGATTAAGGGAAGAAGTGTCAGAGCAAATAAGAGCTTTAGATGAGATAAAGACAATGGCTGCATCCTATGGTTATGATATTTCTAATCCAGCTAGAAACGCTAGGGAAGCAATACAATTTTTGTACTTTGGATATTTAGCAGCTATAAAGGAAAACAATGGTGCAGCAATGTCTCTAGGTAGAAATACTGCATTCTTAGATATATATATTGAAAGAGACCTAAATAACGGTACTTTGACAGAAGAAGAAATACAAGAGTTAATAGATCAATTTGTAATCAAGTTAAGATTAGCAAGGAATCTAAGAACTCCAGATTATAATGAGTTATTTGCAGGAGATCCTAATTGGATTACCGAGTCAATTGGTGGTATGGGTGAAGATGGTCGAACACTGGTAACGAAATCAGCATTTAGGTTTTTGCATACACTTACAACACTATCACCAGCTCCAGAACCAAATATGACAGTATTGTGGTCAGTTGATTTACCTGAAGGATTTAAGGAATATTGCGCTAAAATGTCCATTATAACAGGTTCAATTCAATATGAAAATGATGATCTTATGAGAGCTATTTATGGAGATGATTATGCTATTGCATGTTGTGTATCAGCTATGAAGATTGGTAAAGAAATGCAATTCTTTGGTGCTAGGGCAAACTTAGCTAAGGCACTATTATATGCAATAAACGGAGCTGTAGATGAGAAGAAAAGAAACAAAGACGGTTCTTTAATAAGAGTTTTTGATGATATTGAAAGAATTGATGATGAAATATTAGATTATGATAAGGTAATGAAAAACTATACAAGAGTAGTAGAAGAATT
>CAZZCQ010000225.1:0-2675 GCA_964652285.1 uncultured Tissierella sp. | reverse complement strand
CTAGTTTTCCCTTAGATCTAGTAATTATTTCTTTTGTTTCTAAGTACTTAGCCTCCATTATTTGCCTAGCTCGATTCACAATATCTATATCGCTTTTTAAATCCATAGCTAGAGCAACATTATAATTAAGCAAACCACATTCATTGTCCATTCCATAAATCCCAATAAGTGATAAAACCATCTTGGTCGCTTTTTCTAAATCAGAAGAAGCTCCAGTTGTAATATTCTCTTCCCCATAGATTAGTTCCTCTGCAGCCCTTCCACCAAGCGCTACCTTTATTTCATTTAATATTTCCTTCTTGCTTTTATACATTCTATCTGGAGGAATATTTAAACTAAATCCACCCATACCCTTTGTACTTGGGATAATACTTACCTTTGTGACTCTATTGTCCTTAGATACAAGTTTTGCAACTAAGGCATGTCCAGATTCATGATAAGCAGTAATCTCTCTATCTTTTTTTGATAGACTACTTCTATCCTTCTTTTCATCACCAACTAGAATTTTGTAATATGCCTTATTTATATGTTCAATAGTTATAACATCCTGTTTTCCCTTTACTGCCAACATAGCTGATTCATTTAGAAGGCTTTCTAGTTTAGCTCCACTAAAATAAACTGTTTCTTCAGCTAATTTTTTTAAATCAACATTATTTGATAAGGGTTTATTCCTCGCATGAACCATCAATATTTTTTCTCTTGCTCTAATATCTGGGAGTTGTACCTCTATCTGTCTATCAAATCTTCCAGGTCTTAGTAATGCTTCATCCAATACATCCATTCTATTAGTTGCAGCAACTACAATAGTCCCTTCATTTTCCTTGAAACCAGACATTTCAGCTAATAAAGCATTAAGTGTTCTATCCCCTTCCTCGCTACCCGAAACCTGGTTGCCTTTTCTTTTTTTACCAAGGGAATCAATTTCATCTATGAATATAACTGATTTTCCTGCCTCCTTAGCTTTTTTAAACAAGCTTCTGATTCTACTGGCTCCAAGCCCAGCATATACTTCTACAAAATCTGAACCTGATACAGGAAATATTGGAACTCCTGCCTCACCAGCTAAAGCCTTTGCCAAGAGAGTCTTCCCTGTCCCTGGTGGTCCATATAATAAGACACCTCTAGGTAGCCTTGCTCCATATTTACTATATACATCAGGGTTTTGAATGAAGTCAACCATTTCCATAAGAGATTCTTTTGCCTCTTCATTACCAGCAACATCATCAAATGTTATATTGCTATCATAATCTGTATTATCCATGTTGGATAGGTTGGACATCTCTTTTTCAGCTTCCTTGCCTGTATTCCCCCTTAGATAATAAACGAAAAACAATAAACCAAATAATAGAGCAAGAAAAATTACTATATCATTAATACCTATACCCTCTTCCTCCACGATAACACCAAAAATTAATAATTCTTCTTTGAAATTCTCAGTTCTTGGGTTATCAGTATATACCATTTCTCCATTATGTAACTCTACTTCAATTTGTGAAGAATCAGTCAGTTTAACTTCTTTCACATGACCATCTTTGAGTTTTTCTATAAAAGCATTATATGATATTGATTCAGTCCCGTTATTTTTGAATAAAAAAATAAATATACTAGTTGAAACTATAGCTAATATAATAAAAAGTATCATATATTTATTCTTTTTCATATGATTCTCCCTTCAAGGTTTACATAATATTCCTAGCTGTTACTATTATAACACCACTGCTATGTCATGTCCATTTCCTTGATTTGGAAGAAGGGGAGTTTATCTCCCCAATTGTCTCAATAGCTTATCTAATTTCTTAAGCTGTTCATCTGATAAAAGATGTCTTATATTGTCTAATTGGTCAAAAATAGCTTCATACTCTTCAAAACTGAGGTCTTTTTCCATCTGATCATTTAGATTTATAATCTCAACAAATATCTCATCTTCGGTTTTATCTTGAAATTCATCGGTTACCCCTTCAATAAGATTCATCTGATTTTCATCAAACTCAAAATCACCTATTTTTTTTTTCATCAAAACACCTCCATCTTTTTAATTCTATGAAATTAAATTTCAATATAGTACCTTCAGAGGTAAACAATCGACTTCCTAAACATATATTGTAATATCATAGATTTATAATGGAGGGATCAAATTGGATAAAATATTTTTATTATTCATTCTTTTTTCGATAACTAATATGGATAATTCTGGCAGCCACATAAATATTACTGAATACATAAATGGTATGAAAATAGAACCCCAATACACAAAAGACAAAATTCGTTTAGCTAAAAGAATTACACCATTACTGCCATTAGGGTACATAGCACCAGTTAATCAATCGATAAATATAACTGAAAACCTTATGAAAATTATGGAATTAAAAGATTATCTAAATAGAGATATTGATAGTGTAGAGCTTGCTTCAATTCCAGTAGAGGACAATAAAGAAAGGATTAATAAAATTGTCACAATTATTAAGGAGGAAGTGCCTAGATCTAAAGAAAGTAATTTAGGATCCTTGCTAGAAACAATCATCAAAATTGATAAATCTGTAAAGATGTTTGAAATGATGAACAATCTAATGAATAACCAAAATCTAAGTAAGGATACAGATAAGTTAATAAAGATGATAGAACCTATGGTGAAAAAAAAAGAAGCTACTGATAAAGAAGAGAATATTGATATTGAA
>CAZZCQ010000224.1:0-2685 GCA_964652285.1 uncultured Tissierella sp. | reverse complement strand
TTCAATATTTTGAGTTTTTGCTTGAAGGGTTTGTTCTCTCACTAACTTCACCTCCCATAGAATTATGGATATAATGATAATAATAAAAGTCTCTACGTAGACACGAAGAGACTCTAATTTCAAGTTTATATTAGATTCCACCTCGGTAGGAATTTAAACCACAGGGTCCCTACTGTCTACGGTACTTATTCAATTGACTTTTTTATTATAACAACTTCTTATTTTGCTGTCAATCTATCCATTAATTTTTGACCATTTATTTTAATTCCAGGTCCCATTGTAGAAGAAATGGTCACTGTTCTAAAATATCTACCTTTTGCTGCTGCTGGTTTTGCTTTTATTAGAGCTTCAATCAAGGCATCGAAGTTTTCTCTTAATTTCTCAGTCCCAAAGGAAATTTTCCCAATTGGAACATGAACGATACTTGCTTTGTCAACCCTATACTCCACTTTACCAGCTTTTATTTCTTTTACAGCTTTTTCAATCTCGAATGTCACTGTTCCTGATTTAGGGTTTGGCATCAATCCTTTAGGTCCTAGGATTCTACCAATCTTACCTACTACACCCATCATATCTGGTGTTGCTACAACTACATCAAAATCTAACCAACCCTCGCTTTGAATCTTAGCTACTATATCTTCACCACCTACAAAATCAGCTCCTGCAGCTGTTGCTTCATTTTGTTTTTCACCTTTGGCAATTACAAGAACTCTTCTAGTTCTACCTGTACCATGTGGTAATACTACTGCTCCTCTTACTTGTTGATCAGCATGTCTCGGATCAACTCCAAGTCTTACTGCTAAATCAACTGTTTCATCAAATTTTGCTTTAGATGTTTTTTGAACTAATTCAATAGCTTCTAATGCATCATATAAATTATTTCTATCTACTAGTTGTATACTCTCTTGATAGTTTTTACTTCTTTTTGGCATCTTCTTCCTCCTTGTGGTTAATGGATTTACCTCCCACTATCTTATTGTTCTACTTCTACTCCCATACTTCTAGCTGTTCCAGCCACCATATCCATCGCAGCATCTAATGAAGCAGCATTTAAATCTGGCATTTTGACTTCTGCAATCTTTCTCAAATCTTCTTTGGATAATTTCCCAACTCTTTTCTTGTTTGGTTCTCCTGAACCTAATTCAACTCCTAAAGCCTTCTTAATTAACACTGCTGCTGGTGGTGTTTTAGTAATGAAACTAAAGGATCTATCTTGATATACTGTAAGCACTACCGGTATAATCATTCCAGCTTGATCTGCTGTCTTAGCATTGAACTCCTTAGTAAATTGCATGATATTAACACCATGAGGTCCTAATGCTGTACCAACGGGTGGTGCTGGAGTTGCTTTCCCAGCAGGGATTTGTAGTTTTACAAGTGCTACAACTTTTTTTGCCATCTTACTTCCACCTCCTCATATCATTGTGGTTTATCGGGATATCCCTTCCACTTTCCTGTAAATCTATTAAATATTTCAAAATTAAACCTTTTCAACTTGGTCAAAATCCAATTCTACTAATGTTTCTCTCCCAAACATAGAAATGTATACTTTGACCTTTCTTTTTTCCATATTGATATTTCCTATTGTACCCATAAAATTCTCAAAAGGTCCAGATATTACCTTTACAACATCATTTATATTAAAATCGACCGTTGGCAATATAATCTCTTGAACTCCCAATGCTTTTACCTCATGATTTGAAAGAGGGACTGGTTTTGATGCAGGTCCAACGAAACCTGTAACACCTCTTGTATTTCTTACTAAGTACCAAGATTCATCATTGATAATCATCTTAACCAACACATACCCTGGAAACATCTTTCTTTCTTTAATCTTGGCCTTTCCAGATTTGGAGTCTATATATTCTTCAGTAGGCACTGCGACTTCAAAGATATCATCTATCATACCTCTGTTTTCAACCATTTTTTCCAAAGTTGCTTTAACCTTGTTTTCATGGCCTGAATAAGTATGGACTACATACCATTTAGCATTTCTAGCCCTTTCTTCTCTACTTTCCATCTTATCAGTCATATAATGGGACCAATTAGCCCCTCCCTCCCTTATCAACTCTTATAGAAACAACTGCAATACACCATGTATACCTAGATCAAGTAGATATACAATTACTGATACAATCAAACTTATTGCAATTACAATCCCTGTATGATTAAGTAATTCTTTACCACTAGGCCAAACAACCTTTCTCATTTCAGCCCTAACGCCTCTAAAATAGCTTGTTAATCTTCCTCTAGTATTGTCTGTTTGTGTTGCCATTATTCTCACATCCTTAATTGTTCATTTATTTCGTCTCTCTATGAAGTGTATGAGTTTTGCAGAATTTACAATATTTGTTTAATTCAACTCTTCCAGTAGTGTTCTTTTTATTCTTTTTAGAAACATAGTTTCTTTGTTTGCATTCAGTACAAGCTAATATAATTCTATCTCTCATTGAGTACACCTCCTACAATACTATCCGCTTTTAACCAATAATAAAATTGGCCATACTATTCCAATATAGATAATTATGTTACTTATATAAACTACCATAAAATATATTTCATGTCAATAAAAAAATCAATCAGGAAAAAACTAGGTCTAAGACCTAGTTTGTCATTCAACGATTTTGGTAACAACTCCTGAACCTACTGTTCTTCCACCTTCACGTATTGAGAATCTCAATCCTT
>CAZZCQ010000223.1:0-2727 GCA_964652285.1 uncultured Tissierella sp. | reverse complement strand
ACCATTATTATGTGCCTCAACAAGAAGATCATGGAAGAGCTCAGCTTCAAGTTTATCAGTGAAACCAGCACTACCAAATATAGGTGTTGGTAGGAACAAAACAAAATTACTCTCCTGTTTATTCTCAAGATCATGTCTTAATTTAATCCATTGATTCGAATCTGTTTGTCTAATACCATTATTACTAGAGTTTAAGTTTATGAACAGTGTATTCATATGTTTATTGGTCCTATATGCTTGAGATGCATCTATATAAGCATAATTCTTTATATTAGACATAAATTCCTCGGAAACACTGTTTAATGTTAAACCGATTTTGCTTTTATTCATCATGGAGGTTATGGATTTACTTGCTTGATATCCCATCAATTCGTCTATGTTCTTATAATCATAAGCAATAGTAAATGTAAACCCATTATCTACAATATCGGATTTTTTATTGTATTCATCCTTTAATTGACTTTCAGCAGGCAATTCATAACTTCCAAAACCTGAAGGATAGTATGCATTTAGTCCATCTATGAGTATCTCTCCTGATTGTTTCCTTAAACTATCCGTTTCAACTACATAGAGACGCTCTAGTCTTAATGGATAAGAGAAAGCTCTTGGAACATTAGCCTCTACATATTGCCAGTCTTCCCATTCGATATTTTGCTCAAAGTCCAGATAGTGCTGGTTTCCTTTGCTATCAAAAGCTATTGCCCTTAACCAGCTTCCACTATTGTCTCCCTTGACCCAAAGTCCTAATTTTCTAGGGCTACCTTTTAAGGTAATTCCAGATGCTTCAGGATTTAGCATCAAATATGCTGCTCTAGTATTTACTCCCTTTGAAAAATCATATTTAAGTGAGAGGCTGCTATTTCCATCTATTGCATTTCCTGATAGACTAATACCACCTGTTACTGACTCTGGATAGGAAAGGAATTGATATTTACTAATATCCTCGAAGCTATCAATTAGGATTGCTTCAGTACCAACACTTACAAGTATATTATCTACTCCTTGTCCAGCACGAGCAGTTATAGCTCCACCACCAGAAGTATTTCCACTGTAAAATATAGTATCCTCTATATAACCAATATCACCAGTAACTGTAAATTCTATATCCTCACTATAAATCTTAGCTTCAGTTCCATTCTTATCTTTGCCATTATAAACTGGGAGATTGTATGTACTATCTATATCAATATTGAAATCATCTATAGTAGTTGTGATATCCATTATAGTATCTAATATTGTTAATTCCAGATTTCCCTTTATTCCATTATAATCTACTATTATATTTCCTTTTCCAGGAGAAGCTGCTTTGAACTTGTTTGATTCAAAACTACCTTCAACACCTTCAACTGAGAAATTAAACAAGGCTGAATCCAAGTTTATTGGGTTATGGTTTTCATCATAGCCTTTGACAACTATATCTCTTGAAGTGTTTACGAACATCTTATTATCATCAGTTGATACCTTTAAATATGATAATTTTCCCATTGGTGCATTGGACACTACTCCAACTCCATTCACTACAAGCCTTTGGGAACCTTCGGAAGGTTTGTTGACTACTTGGGCTTTTCCTTGGCCTGTAGGCTTGACCGCCATAGTGGTAGAACCACCACCATCTAGATTTAGAGCATTGTATGCTCCTAATTCCTTCATAATAGCACCGAATATCTCCTGGCTTACACCTTTAAATGAGCTATCTCTACCATCTATAGTTACCAGTATCATCTCTGTACTATCTTTGTTGATACCAATACCAGTCCTTGGATTGTCGCCCTTACTATTTATGTCAGTTAGTGAGATTTGTCCATTTTTGAGAATGATACTACCACCACCGATAGCAAACTTAATTTTATCAACATTTGGGGTAGTTGCTATATTTAATCTAACTCTTTGACCTACTGATAATTGTTGTAATGGTTCTGCTCTAAGCCCTCTCCCTGCAAGTATATAACCATTTTCAGGGATATCAACAGGCTCTTGACCAATTCTTATATCTTGAACTACTCCATTATCTACTACCACTTCAATTAAATCATTATGATATCTATTACCAATTGATTTGTCTCCCCAAAGGCTATTTAATAGGGTTAAGGTATCAAACTCAGGAGTAACTTTGTTTAGTGTATTGATAATTATGTCAGTTCCACCTCTCAAACTGCTAACTACTATGCTTCTATCAAGATAATCCACTCCACCTTTATTATCATGGGTTAGATAGAAACTAGGAAGTGCATAAGCTAATTCTATCGGTGAGATTATTACTTCCCCATCGCTTATTAGGCCGCCAATTGAAGAAGGTAAAGGGCTATAGTTAAAATAATCCCCATTGATACCTGCAACAGCATCATGTTTTTCTACCAGATTACTTACTGTGTCCCTTTTGGACACGCCATCAGGATTAAACAATCCTTTTAACTCAGTGTATTGATTTTCAAGATCAATTCTTATTACATTGATATTCCACCAGCCTAGTGCTGTGAACTTCCTTATATTCTCGTAGGTAACCCCTGATGCTAAATGCTCCTCATTCCTTGAGGCATAGATTTCATAGGGCATGTTTACACTTATCTGATTGGCATAAGCCGAATATGTACTTGTCATAATTGCTGATGCAGCCAAAACAGAAATAAAGATTTTTTTAAATTTCCTTTTCATAGATGTCTCCTCTCTTTAAGTTTCTTCACTATATTCATCCATTATCATTATATAGTTTTTATATCTCAAATCTGT
>CAZZCQ010000222.1:0-2778 GCA_964652285.1 uncultured Tissierella sp. | reverse complement strand
TTTAATATATTTTCAATTTTAAACCTAAAAACATTATTGTCGGTGGTAATGATATGAATTGTATCATCAGATTTCTTAGCCCCAATTATTACTCCATTTACCTTTTCTCTTTTACTGGTAAGAACTTGAATTACATCACCAGATTTCAATCTTTGTCCCTTTAATATGAATTCATATATATCTGTTTCACTTAAATCCTCTTGAGTTAAATATTTATTATCTAAGACTATTATATTATTCTTTAAGAAAAATTTCTCTTTCAATACAACTGAAACATATCCTGCTACGCTTATTATAAATAAAGTAATAGCAGTTCTAAAAATGAATGTAGACAATATTATACCTCCTGATTATTTGCTTACTAGGTATTATAACATAATCCCAAAATCATTGAAATACTTTACAGCACTTATGATAAAATTTATCTAAATAAAAAAGCATCTCTATACTTAGGACGCTCTTCAGAGGGCTAAAAGGCAAATCTTATATCAAAGGATATATCGCCCTTAGATTTATTCATTCCTCGAATATATATAGTACTCTCATCCTTGGTCTTGTATAGAGAAAAAATATCATCCTTTCTAAGCTCGGATCTAAAATAGATATCCATTCTTCTTAATCCATACAAATCGTTGATTTCATTTTCAGAAAGGGCATCATAGGCAAACTCACTATAACGACAATTATTAACATGTCCTAAAGGATCTATAAAACTATTATATACTTTCCGTTCATCAAGCTTTATAAAATCTAAATCCAATTTTCTATTATTCTTTGCCTCTATAGTAAAATCTTCTATTGGTTCTGTCATTTTAAAGGGAAGTTCTCTTTTTCTATAAATTGAGCGATTATCCATATCCAGTAGAACAGAAAAACTGAATCCTTTAAATAATACATCTCCTTTTTCATCACTAAAGAGATATTCTCGTCTAAACAATGGTCCTTTACGCCCAGAATACCAAGTTTTCCCAGATACAATATTAACCGTAACTGGTTTAATAATCTCTATTGATAGAGTTGTTAGTATCCAAGCTAGATTATTCTCAATAGTTTTATCTACATGCATGTCAATCTTACTCAAATGTATATCACCTAATTTAGCACATAACTTTTGATAAGCAGATGGCTTCAAAAGTAAGTTTTCATTAAAGCCCTCAAACTCTGTTTCAAGTTCATATGTAAAATCTGTCTCCAAGAACATTTTTTTACCTCTCCTTATAATATAATTAATATAATTAATATAATCATCTATTTTACATTGCTTATATTATATCACAAAAAATAAAAATAGGACCTATTGGCCCTATCTCCTATCTATATAATAATCAATATCAACCCTGCATTTCCATCATTTATTATCTTTTCAAGTGCTCTTCTCATTTTATTTCTTGCATCCTCTGGCATTGCTGTTAATTTACCACCCAATTGTTCAGCAACTAAGTCATTTAATGATTTCCCAAATAGATTGGTGGTCCAAATCTTTGATGGGTCACTTTCAAATTCAGATACAAAGTATTGAAGCAATTCTTCAGATTGTTTTTCAGTACCGATTAATGGAGATACCTCTGTTTCTATATCCACTCTCATTATGTGAAGGGATGGTGCTTTTGCTCGGAGTTTGACACCAAACCTAGTTCCCTGCCTGTATATTTCAGGCTCAGCTAGCTCTAATTCATCCATAGTAGGCTTAACATAACCATAACCCGCTTCCCTGGCTTCCTTCAAAGCCTTTTCAATCTTATCGTAATCCCTTTTAATATCAGCTAGCCTATTGATAAGGCCAAATATCTGCCTATCACTTGTTATATTAAATCCTGTAATTTCCTTTAATATATCATAAAATAGTAAATCTTCAACTTTAAAGCTGGTATGAACAACTCCTTCCCCTAAATTTATCTCATCGATTGAAACATCCCTAACAATGTCTAACTCTCTAATAGGATTTAGTGAGTCAAATACTTGGTCCAGTTTCTGTAAGTCCTCCATAGCTGGCCGAAGTGAATCCATTATATTAGTCCTTATCCAATGTTCCTTATGCAAACCTTCCACCCATGTTGGTAAATCAATTGTTATCTCCTTAACAGGAAATTCAAAGAGTAATTTTTCGAATATTTTCTCTACATCTATTACTCCCATATTTAAACAATCCATTGCAATGACAGAAATATTATATTTGTCTTGAAGGCTATCTTTTAGAGCTACTGTAGAATCTAAATCCGGATGTCTTGAATTAAGTATGATAACAAATGGTTTTCCTAGCTCTTTGAGTTCATATACAACTCTTTCCTCTGCTTTTATGTAATTTGCCCTTTCAATATCAGTAATTGAACCATCAGTTGTTACTACAAATCCTATAGTTGAGTGTTCATCAATTACTTTTCTAGTTCCTATTTCTGCTGCCTCCTCAAAAGACATATCCTCATCACTCCATGGAGTTGTTACCATCCTAGGCATTTCGTCTTCTATGTGACCTAGGGCTCCTTTTACTAGATATCCTACACAATCCACCATTCGCACCTTAAACCTTACATTATCCTTTAATACTAATTCTACAGCTTCATTAGGCACAAACTTAGGCTCAGTTGTCATAATAGTCTTACCTGAACCACTCAGTGGTAACTCATCCTTGGCTCTTTCCTGCCTGTGGATATTATCAATATTAGGTAAAACCAAAAGCTCCATAAATCTCTTTATAAAGGTAGATTTCCCTGTACGGACTGGCCCAACAATCCCAGCATATATGTCCCCTTCCGTACGCTCTGCTATATCTTTGTATAT
>CAZZCQ010000221.1:0-2786 GCA_964652285.1 uncultured Tissierella sp. | reverse complement strand
TTCTAATCTTACTGGTCTTATCTCATTAAGCTGTTCCATCTCAAAATCTCCTTAATCATCTTTTATATATTTAAAATCCTCATATTCAATAATAACTCTTGTATTTCCTTTTCTGTCATTTATCTCCATTCTATAGGGTTCTAAATTCTTCTTTCTCAAATAAATATATCTTTCATGATTATACTTATTCGTTTCCTCAGGTAGATAATTAATGATATAATAATCCTTCCCATCAATTTCTTCCTTGTCTATTGATTCAATCAAATCCAAGTTTTCAAAAAAGTTTATCAATAAAATTCCCTTATCAAAATCTTTTACTGCTTTTAAGGTTATTGATTGTCTGATACTTGCATGATTTAAATAAATCTTATCATCCTTGTATTCTATTATTATACCTTTACTCTCCTTTGGTTCTAAAATCTCAAATGAGACAATATTATCTTTGATGTATTTTTCTTTCATCTTATAGATGCTTTCTCTTTTATCATCGATTATTCTCATCTCTAATGTGGTTTCATATCCTTTATTATCATTATACAATTTATCTATATCCTCAATGATCCTTGTGTCTGAAGAACATGATAATAGTAGTATACTTGATATTGCGATTATTAGTAGTATGGATTTCTTCAATGGTAACACCTCTCTAAAGACATAATAAATATATTTATTAGTATATTATATTTATTAGATGTATATTTAGAATAGAAATTCCCATTTCTAAAACTAATATCCAATCACAAAGGCAATAGCATAATCACCATCATGGGAAATAGATATATCAAATCCATCAATATCTAGATCGTCTAAGATAGGTTTAAGCTTTAATGAATCATTTAAGAAAGGTTTGTCCTTTTCATCATGAGAAATATCTAAGTCCTTCCAAGAGACTTGTCCAATTCCAGTGCCCAGAGCCTTTGAAATAGCTTCTTTAGCAGCATATAGACCTGCTATTGTATCTGGATTTCTTCCCTTTTCATCTATATAAGTAATCTCACTATCTGTAAAAACCCTATTCAAAAATTTTTCCTTATATTTGTCCTTCAAACTTTCGATTCTACTGATTTGGACTATATCGACCCCAACCTTCATTACTATAACCTCCAAATAAACACTAATATATATTATAGCCCTGAATAGAATAAATTTCAATTCTTTAACTAAAAAACCCTAAAGATTCTAAATCTTTAGGGTTTTTTTCGCTAATTCATTGTATAATTTGTATTGTTTTTAGATGATGTTTGTGCAGAAGATGTCAATCCTGTTTTTACTTCTTGAATATCCTCTTGGTCTGCCTGAGGTGATGGTTTATACCATCCCTTTTGCTCAGCCATTTGGTATACTTGAAATTGTAATTGCTCTGCTTCATCTCTTAATTGTTGTAAGGTTGACCTTAATGTTTGATCAGAGCATTCTTGAATAGCATGTGTGTATGTGTTTATACTTGCCTTAGTCCCGCTTAGAACATCATTTACCATATCTTGGTCTCTCATTCTTTTCCCTCCTATAACGAATTAATCAAGTTGCTAGCTGTAGTCTTTGCATCAGTTGCTGATTGAGTGAATAGTTGTTTAAATTGAGGATCTTGTACTTGATTTGAATAAAGATTGAACTTTTCACTCATAGTTATGTGAGAAGATGCGATATGCCTTAAACAATCTAATTCTATTTGTGTAACATTGTTTAAATTTATAGTGTTCTTTAATACCATAAAATAACCTCCCAATATTATTTTTTACACGGTATTATTTTGTCTAAAAGCTATTTAATTATTCAATATTTGAGTAAATTAAAGAGAATATTTTTCTCCTCATTGGTAAAACTATTTTCATAAAGGAGGTATAAATTTGAATAAAAAATATAAAGACTTCGAATTCCCATATGAAGATATGGAAATGGATGAAGATGGTTTTACCCTGCCAGGTGCTGAAGTAGAGGAAATAATAGATGCTTTTAAGAAAATCAATGAGTATGATAATAAAGAGAAAATGAAAAATAAAATAAATTAGAAAGGATGTAGATTAATTCTACATTTCTTTTTTTGGAATATATTTCACTTATAGATATATTTTTGATACAATATTTCTTAATAAGATAATGGAGGCGATAATATGAGATTTTTGTTAGAAAAAGGTGGAGATGTTGAAATCATACTGGTTTCAGATAAAACTGATAAGTTAAGTAAAGGAAATAATTTATTTGAATATCTTAGAAAAAAGGATATATTTAAGGGAAAAGAAAATGATATATATGTAGATATATCTCCAAATGGGGAAAATATCATCCTATTAGGCCTTGGTGATGAAAGTAAGCTAACACTTGATTCCTTTAGGAATGCCCTTTATAAAGTTGGAAAAAAACTAATCGAATTTAGAGTTGAAAGTGTAAGCCTTACAATCCCTAAATTTGAAGGACTTTGTTATAAGAAAACAATAGCTGCCATCACAGAGGGTCTTCTCCAATCTGAATACTCCTATGATAAATATCTTAGTGATAAAAAGGTGAAACCTTGTGTAAAAGAGGTATACTTTGAAGTCCTAGATGATAAAAAGGAAAAAGCTGAGGAAGCAATTAAAGAAAGTGAATTATTAATTGAAGGAATATTTTTGACAAGGGACTTAGTAAATGAAAGAGCAATGCATATGTACCCTGAGGCATTGGCCAATGCTGCCAAGGAGAACTTAGAAGAATTTGGTATAAAGGTTGATATCTATGATAAAGCTGGAATTGAGAAATTTGGAATGAAAGCATTTCTTGCTGTGTCAGAGGGTTCATCAAAGGAAGCT
>CAZZCQ010000220.1:0-2804 GCA_964652285.1 uncultured Tissierella sp. | reverse complement strand
ATTTCTATCTCCTTTGATGATTCCTGTCTGACTGGTATCTATTGGATCATCAAGGATAACTAAATCATTATCATTATCTACCTTATCTTTGTCCACATCTTGATTTACAACAGATAAAGTTCCAATAGCTACGATACAAACACAAATAAAAAGAAATATCAAAAATGCATTTTCCTTACAGGTTTTAAAAATTTTATCCATCATGGTATCACCTCCATTAGCTAGTATTTCCACAAAGTAGAAATTAATACACAAGTTTCAATAATAGGCAAAAAATAAAATGTCATTCTGAGCATGCAAAAAATCTTAAGATTCCTCGCTACGCTCGGAATGACAGAAATGATGGTCTGAATGACAGTCATGGTGGTCTCAATGACATCAATTTTAATCAGAATGACAAATATTTAATTAAAATAGCATCTTAGACTTATTTATCTTCTTTTCAATTCAACCCCCGTATAGTAATGCTTTAGTATCTCTTCATATGATTTGCCCTGTTTTGCCATGCCATTAGCCCCCCATTGACTCATACCTACTCCATGGCCATATCCATAGGTTTCTATTTCTATCAGATTTAGATTTTTATCAAATATTATTCTAAAATTGGTTGAATTTAATCCATATAAATCCCTTATATCCCGTCCATTGATTATCTCATTATCTATTGCTAGGGTTTTGATTCTTCCACTGTCTGTTCGCTCAATCAACTTCAGCTTCTCATAGAAATTATCCTTATCAATCTTGATATTTGGGTATTTCCCCTTTAATTTGCTAATAAACTCATCTACTGTTAAGTTAACAGTACTTCGATATTTTGGAGCATCTGTCTCATAGGGGCTTTCAACAGCCTTTAGGTAAGGAGAATCAACTGCAAATACATTTACAGCATCCTCTGTCATCCCACCACTAGTAGAGTGATACAAGGGTTCAATAACCTCCCCTTCATAATATATAACCATCCTTGCAGTGGATTCTACAGCCTCTTCTATCTTAGGCCAATAATCCTTTACCCAGGACTCACCATGGATTTTTTCTAAATCTTCCAAAGATAGATAGGCTTGGCAATGTACGCCAGTGCATAAAGGTGCTCCTGGGTGATCTGGATGCCCATTTTCATACTTGATGCTTCTACTAATTGCATAGGTCCTAGCAGCTATAGCCTGTGCTTTCAGAGCTTCTATATGAAACTCTGCGGGCATCTCCGCTGCAACTACCCCCTTTACATATTCATCAAGTAAAAGGCTCTCTACTTCCTTAGTTCCAGTATTGTATACCTTGATTTTTTCAATCAACTTCTCCTCAATTACAATTGGTCTATCATCTATTGTTTTCAATATACTTCTACTCTCAAAACCCTTTCCTTCAACTGTATTTGGTGTTGAAACAAAATTAAAAGTCTTAACAATAACTGTGGGTACAAATATCGTTATTATCAAGACCATAATTAAATAGATTCCTATTTTTTTCATCTTATCCCCTCATCTCTTAGGTATATAGATATACTTATTCAAAAATGGGGACTTATATTCATAAATTATGAAAAAAACTAACACTTAGAAAACTTTCTAAGTGTTAGTCAATTGATGATTTTATTCTATTTCTTCAAATCTTGCTGTGAAAAATCTTAATTGTTTTGGTTCATATACAAATCTAAGTCCCTTGATATCCTCTTTATGGGTATATAGTGATATTACAGCCTCTGCGACTAAATCCATATGTCTATAGGTATAAACCCTTCTAGGAATTGTAAGTCTAACTGTCTCAAGTTTTGGCTTGTGGTTTTCACCAGTTTCCTTATCACGACCAGCAGATATAATACCTCTTTCCATGGATCTAACCCCTGATTCTAGATATAGATTAGCTGCCAATGATTGAGCAGGGAACTCTTCTTGCTCTAAATGCGGGCAGAATCTTCTTGCATCTAAGAAGACTGCATGCCCACCTATAGGTTCAACTATAGGAATTCCTGCTTCTCTAATCCTATCTCCTAGATATCTAACTTGCATGACTCTGTGTTGAATATATTCAAATTGTAAGGATTCCTTTAGTCCAATAGCGAATGCCTCCATATCCCTACCTGCCATTCCACCATAGGAAGGCATACCTTCGAATACCACTACTAATTCTCTGCCTTTTTGTAACATATCTTCATCTCTCAATGCCAAAAAACCACCCATGTTGACTATACCATCTTTTTTACCACTCATGGTAGCACCATCTGCATAGCTGAACATCTCAAGCACTATTTCAGCTATGGTCTTGTCTTGATATCCATCCTCTTGTTCTTTGATAAAATATGCATTTTCAGCAAATCTAGTACAATCATAGTAGACCTTTATATTATGTTTTTCGGTTAATGCTCTAACAGCTCTCATATTTTCCATGGAAACCGGTTGGCCACCTGCTAAATTTACAGTAACAGCCAAGCATACATAGGCTATATTGTCAGCACCCTTTTCATTGATAAGATTTTCTAGTTTCTTTAAATCGATATCTCCTTTAAAAGGAACATTCAAACCAGCATCGTGAGCTTCATCTCTAATTATATCTACAAATATACCCCCATTAGCTTCCTGATGATATCTGGTTGTTGTAAAATACATATTTCCAGGTACATATTGACCAGGTTTTATGGCTATTCTTGAAAGAATATTCTCTGCTGCTCGCCCTTGGTGGGTTGGTATTATATATGGAAATCCAAAGACATCCTGTACAGTTTTTTCTAGATGCTTGAAGTTTTTACTTCCTGCATAAGCCTCATCACCTTTCATAAGACCAGCCCATTGGTCATCACTCATTGCATT
>CAZZCQ010000219.1:0-2805 GCA_964652285.1 uncultured Tissierella sp. | reverse complement strand
CAAGAAATTAAGGAATTATTACAGATAATGAGAGGATTTGCCAATGAAGGAAAATCAATACTATTTATAACCCACAAGCTTAATGAAATTATGGAAGTAGCTGATCGATGTACTGTTCTTAGGAAGGGGAAATATGTTGGAACAGTAGATGTTAGAGATTCAAGTAAAGAAGAATTATCAAAGATGATGGTTGGACGAGATGTAAGCTTCGCAGTAAAAAAGGAAGAAGCTAAACCTAGGGAGGTAATACTCTCCATAAGAGATTTATGTGTCCAATCTAAAATAAACAAAAAAAAGGCTGATAATTATGTATCTTTTGATGTAAAAAAAGGGGAAATACTTTGTATAGCAGGTATTGATGGAAATGGTCAAACTGAATTAGTGTATGCTTTGACTGGATTGGACAAGGTAAGTTCAGGGAGCATTGTATTAAATGGCCAGGACATAACAGGAGCACCAATTAGACAGCGTTCAGTTTTAGGAATGAGTCATATTCCTGAAGATAGGCATAAACATGGGCTTGTTCTGGATTATAAATTAGAAGAGAATTTAGTACTTCAAAGATATTGGCAACCAGAATTCCAAAAAAATGGATTTATTAAATTTGAAGCTGTAAGGGAATATGCAGAAAAACTTATTGAAAATTATGATATAAGAGCTGGTCAAGGTCCAATTACATCAGCAAGGAGCATGTCTGGTGGTAATCAACAAAAAGCAATCATAGCAAGAGAGATTGACAAAGAACATGAGCTGCTAGTCGCTGTACAGCCAACAAGGGGTTTGGACGTTGGGGCTATTGAGTATGTACACGAAAGGTTAATTGAAAGTCGTGATGCAGATAAAGCAGTACTATTGGTTTCATTAGAGCTTGATGAAGTAATGAATGTAAGTGATCGGATACTAGTTATATATGAAGGAGAAATTGTAGGAGAATTTGACCCGAAGACAACAACAGTACAGGAACTTGGACTTTACATGTCTGGAGCAAAGCGCGATACAGTAAAGGGGAATGACCATGAATGCGAATAATATGAATAAATATAAATTTAATTTTAAGAATATCACCAAAAGTAGTGCTTTCTCCTCTTTAGCAGCTGCTTTAATGGCGATTGTTCTTGGTCTTGTATTTGGATTTATAATAATGATTGTAGCTAGACCTGGGTCAGCTCTTGCTGGTTTTAGATATGTGCTTTTAGGTGGTTTCAGACGTATGGGTGATGTGTTTTACTTTGCTACACCGATACTAATGACTGGACTAGCTGTTGGATTCGCTTTTAGAATGGGATTATTCAATATTGGAGCATCGGGTCAATATACAATGGGGATGTTCTTTGCACTATATGTAGGATTTATGTTCGATTTACCATCTGGAATCCATTGGATTGTTGCTATATTGGCTGGATTAGTAGGTGGAATGATATGGGGATTTATTCCAGGGATATTTAAAGCATACTTAAATGTAAATGAAGTAATCACATCAATAATGTTTAATTATATAGGGATGTTTTTGGTGGATATGTGGGTGCAGAATAGTTCAACTATGTATATATCGAATATGGCGAGAACTGCCTATCTTCCACAATCTGTACAGATACCTTCATTGGGGATAACTGGGTCCAATGTGAATTTTGGAATAATATTTGCTATAATAATTGGCATAATTCTCTACATTGTTTTGGAAAAAACAACCTTTGGTTATGAACTGAAGGCTACAGGCTTTAATAAAGATGCAGCAGAATATGCAGGTATGAGGGGGAAAAAGAATATCATATTGACCATGGTTATAGCTGGTGGGCTTGCAGGTCTTGGTGGTGCTTTTGCAATTTTAGCGCCTTCTGCCATTGCAGGAAGTTCTATGACATATGAGCCAATTAATATAATTGCAGCAAATGGGTTTAATGGTATAGCAGTTGCATTATTAGGGAACTCACATCCACTAGGTATAATTCTTTCAGCTATTTTTATATCTCATATACAACGTGGGGGCACCTTAACTTCTTTAGTTGGGTTTAAACCTGAGATAATAGATGTAGTTATTGCAGTTATTATTTATTTCTCAGCATTCTCTATGATAATGAACTCAGCTCTTGGAAGGTTTGTAAGGAGAAGATTACATCGTGATACTGAAGAAATAGACGCTGAAATCACTGAGATTAATACGGATGAAATAAAGGATTTAGGGGATCCTTTAATAGAGGATCTTGCTGATAAAGTCTTTGATAATAATACAAAGGAGGCTGAATAAGATGGATACTGTATATTATTTGATACAAAATATGCTTCCTGTAGCTATTCCATTGCTTCTTGTAGCATTAGGTGGTATGTTTAGTGAGACCTCCGGAGTAATCAACATTGCCCTTGAAGGGATTATGCTATTTGGCGCATTCTTTGGAGCACTATTTGTCTATATAATTCAAGATTCTGGCTTAGAACCACAGACTATCTTGCTTTTAGGTATGATAGTAGCAGCTATTGCAGGGATAATATATTCGTTCTTACTTTCCTTTGCAGCTGTTACAATGAAAGCAGACCAAACAATAGTAGGTACTTCACTTAATATGCTTATACCAGCAGCTATTCTATTGTTTTCAAAGATGTTTTTCAACAGTGATGGGGTAACCACTAGGGTTTCTTTTTATATTCAAAAAATACCTTTCTTAGGCGATATTCCTATCCTTGGAAGACTATTTTTCCAAAGAACTTACTTGACTGTTATTATTGGGTTGATTCTCATGGTTATCTCAGTTATAGTCTTCTATAAAACGAGATTTGGACTTAGACTCCGTGCCTGTGGCGAGCATCCTC
>CAZZCQ010000218.1:0-2815 GCA_964652285.1 uncultured Tissierella sp. | reverse complement strand
GTATATATGGATGCTGATTCAGAAGATGTAAATGTAGTATATAAGAGAAAAGATGGGAATTATGGTTTGATACAACCTGAAATATTATAGAATGTACATGATAAAAGTTGTAGCTGATGCTACAACTTTTTTTGTGCTTTGGTTGAAAGGATTTTGTATTAATGATAAAATAGTATGGATTCAAAGGTTTCTAATTGAAAGGTGGTTAAATAATGGCAGGTTTGTTTCAGAAGATATTTGGGAACTATAGTGAGAAGGAATTGAAGAAGATAGCACCTTTGGTTAAACAAATAATAAGCTTGGATTCACAGATGCAAGGCTTATCTGACAAAGAGCTTAAGGCTAAAACACTTGAGTTTAAGAATAGATTGGATAAAGGGGAAACACTTGAGGATATTTTAGTAGAATCATTTGCAGTAGTTAGAGAAGCATCCTATAGGGTGTTAGGGATGAAACATTTTGAAGTACAGATTTATGGGGGAATAATACTCCACCATGGTAGGATAGCTGAAATGAAGACAGGTGAGGGTAAAACCTTGGTAGCAACCCTACCAGCCTATCTAAATGGTCTAACAGGGAAAGGTGTCCATATTGTAACAGTCAATGACTACTTAGCTAAGAGAGATAAGGAATGGATGGGAAAACTATATGAATTCCTAGGCTTATCCGTAGGGTGTATAGTCCATGGATTAACTAATAATCAGAGAAAAGAAGCATATAATGCTGATATTACCTATGGAACCAATAATGAATTTGGATTTGATTATTTAAGGGACAATATGGTGATTTACAAAGATGAAATGGTCCAGCGACCCCTATATTTTGCTATCGTCGATGAGGTGGATAGTATACTGGTGGATGAGGCAAGAACTCCCTTGATTATATCTGGACATGGTGATAAATCAACAGAGTTATATAGTCTTGCTGATAGTTTTGCAAAGACATTAAAGGGAAGAATAGTAAGTCCCGACGAGGAAAAATCAGATCCATTCAATAGGGAAATAGTGGTTGAGACAGTGGACTTTTTAATAAATGAGAAATCTAGAACAACTACTATTACAGAACAAGGGACAGCTAAAGCAGAAAGGCATTTTGGTGTAGAGAATATGGCAGATGCTGACAATATGGAACTTGCTCATCATATAAATCAAGCTCTAAAGGCTAGAAACTCTATGAAAAGAGACATTGATTATGTGGTTAAGGATGGAGAAGTAATCATAGTGGATGAGTTTACTGGACGCCTTATGTATGGTAGAAGATACAGTGATGGCCTCCATCAGGCAATAGAAGCTAAGGAAGGCTTAAATGTAAGGTCTGAATCCAAGACTTTGGCGACCATAACATTCCAAAATTATTTTAGAATGTACAAAAAGTTATCTGGGATGACTGGTACTGCAAAGACAGAAGAAGATGAATTTAGAGAGATATACAATATGGATGTAGTTGAAATACCTACAAATGAACCGGTTATACGAGAGGACTTATCCGATGTAGTTTATAAGACTGAAGTTGGCAAATTTTTAGCAGCATTAAATGAAATCAAGGAAAGACACAGTAGCGGTCAACCAATATTAGTTGGTACCATCACAATAGAAAAATCTGAGGTCTTGAGTAGGCTACTAAAAAAAGAAGGAATAAAACATGTAGTATTAAATGCAAAATACCATGATTTAGAGGCTAAGATAGTTGCTGAGGCAGGTAGATTTGGGTCAGTCACCATAGCTACCAATATGGCAGGTAGAGGGACAGATATAGTACTTGGAGGTAATCCTGAATATCTAGCAAAAGAGGATATGATAAAAAAAGGCTATACTGAAGAAGTATTGAGTCAAATAGATGGTTTTTATGAAACAAAGGATGAGGAAGTTCTTGAAGCAAGAAAGGTATTCAAGTCCTTAGTTGATGAATATAAAAAGGTAACTGATGAAGAGCATAAAAAGGTAGTAGATGCAGGTGGCCTTCATATTATAGGCACAGAGCGTCACGAATCAAGGCGTATAGATAATCAATTGAGAGGTCGTTCTGGTAGGCAAGGAGACCCAGGTTCTACAAGGTTCTATATTTCCCTAGAAGATGATTTGATGAGATTGTTTGGTGGGGAGAGATTAAAAAGTTTGGTTGAAACAATGAAGATGCCAGAGGATGAGCCACTTGAGCATTCATTATTGACTAAGACCATAGAAAATGCTCAAAAGAAAGTTGAAAGCAATAACTTTGCCATAAGAAAACATGTACTAAAATATGATGATGTAATGAATAAACAAAGAGAAGTAATTTATGCAGAGAGAAGAAGAGTATTAGAAGGTGAAGACTTAAGAGAGCATATATTCAATATGGCTAAGGAACTTATTCAAGCAAATATAGATATGAATATGTTGCAATCTAAGAATCCAAGTGATTGGGATTTAGAAGCAATAAAGGCATATGCAATTAAAATATTTGGACTTGATACAGATTTCTTAAAAATCGATATATCTTCATTGACAGAAGAATCATTGTTGGATTATATTATGATGAAGGCAGATGAGATATACAAAATTAAAGAAAATGAATTTGGTCAAGACAGATTTAGGGAAATTGAGAGGGTAATACTTCTAAAAGTTGTAGATTCAAAGTGGATGGATCATATAGATGCTATGGACCAGTTGAGACAAGGTATTGGGCTTAGAGCATATGGTCAAGTAGACCCAGTAATGGCATATCAAAACGAAGGTTTTGATATGTTTGAGGAGATGACCCATGTTATTTCGGAAGAGACTGTGGGATTCCTTTTCCATATTCAAAATCCTGATAAGGTTCAGAGACAAAGAGTAGC
>CAZZCQ010000217.1:0-2840 GCA_964652285.1 uncultured Tissierella sp. | reverse complement strand
TTATTGAATAGAGATGTTATTGGGTATCCCTTATTATAGAGCAAATCTATATCTTTATCATTGAATCTAATCGGAATACAATTATGCCCTGCATTTGCATATTTAAAACTATGATTATTCCTATTATATATTCCATAAAACATGGTAAAATAATTATCTGCTTCTAAATTTAAAGAAATGAATCTTTTATGAAGTTCAGTAAGTGCAATTGAGGGACTTTTTATATCATCTTTCATAACCCTCATGGATTGTCTAATGAACATAGTCATCATAGAGGCTCCTATGCCTTTTCCTGAAACATCACTAATATATATACCTATATTTTCTTCATCAATATTAAACATGTCGAACATATCACCACTAAGTATTTCTGATGGCTTATATATATAATCTAATTTAACACTTTCAGAGATTCCCTTTTTAGGTAATATCTTTTCCTGAATTCTCTTTGCAAATTGTAAATCCCGATTAATCTTCTTATTCTTTCCGACTAACTCTCTTTCTAGATTTCGCTCTCTTGTTACATCTCTAAAGACCTCAACAGCAGCATATATTTCACCATTGAAGTTTTTAACAGGTGAGCTCTTTACTGAATAATAGTTCCCATTTATTTTCTCTTCTTTTTGGATTACCTCTCCAGTGTCTATACTACTTTTAGTGATACAAAAGGTACAGTTATTCAAACCACAATAGGACTCTCCACATGGAATTCCTACAATATCTTCACCAAGATCATTTTTCATAGATTTATTTGCATAGACTATGATACCGTCACGATTAACAACTCTAACCCAATCTGCTATGCTTTCTAGTACATGATAATCCAATACTCCATGACTATTTACATCAGCATCAATCACCAATCCATCCTTTTCCATCATATTATCACCTTATTTTTAATTTTTGGATAATAATATTACATTATCTTCTCAATCTTCAAGTTGTTACCATATATTGTATAATAAATATCTAATTTAATCTATAAGATTAATATTACATCTTTGTTACAATTAATATTTGACTCCTATTTGGGTGTCTTCTAAAAACCTTGCCATAGAATAGAGTAGATCTGATAATCTATTAATATATTTGATTAGCAAAGGGTCAATTTCTACACTCCTTTGAAGGGAAATAATCCTTCTCTCAGCTCTTCTACATACTGTTCTAGCAACATGCAAATAAGCTGATTCTTTATTTGAGCCTGTCACTATAAATCCTTTTGCCTTATCTAATTTTCCCATATAATAATCGATAATTCTCTCTAAATACAGAATATCCTCATTCACTATCTTATATTTTATCTTGCTTTGGTCCTCTGTTGCCAAATTTGAGGCCACAGTAAATAACTTATTTTGAATACCTTGTAGCTTATCATATATTTCATTATCTTCCACATAATTTTTTGCTAATCCTATCCACGAACCAAGCTCATCAATAGTTCCATAAGACTCCACTCTAATATCATCTTTGGAAACCCTTTTATTATCAAATAAGGATGTCTCTCCTTTGTCACCTGTCTTTGTATAGATATCCATGGAATTCCTCCCTTATATATTTTTTTGTGGTCTAGGTCCATAATATTGATAATAATCTACCTTTATCCTCCCATTATAGAGTTTTCTCTTTCTATCTGCTTTCTTACCATATAGTTTCTCAAATTCCTCCTCAGCTGTTATCACATAAACAGACCAGGTTTTAAATTCACTAAACTTGCTTCCTAAATCCCTATAAAGCCTATGCACTTCTTGCTTTTCTCCCATTCTCTCACCATAAGGTGGATTTGTAATGACCACTCCATACTCATCCTTCAAATCAACATCTCTCATGTCCTTCATAAAAAAGGCTATATCCTCGCCAAGTCCAAAGTTTGCTGCATTGTCCCTTGCTCTAAGAATAGATCTTTTGTCTATGTCACATCCTAAGATATGCAACTTTGTCTCATTATCAATTAGACTGAAGGCTTCCTTCTTAATCTCTGTCCAATACTCCTTCTTAATCCTTGGCCATTCATCTGACACAAAGCTTCTATCTAAACCAGGTGCAATATTCCTACCTATCATGGCAGCTTCTATGGGAATAGTCCCTGAACCACAAAATGGATCAAATAAAACTCTATCTTTATTCCAATAGCTTAATAGTATCATAGCTGCAGCTAGTGTCTCCTTGATAGGCGCATCTCCTGCCCTATCCCTATATCCCCTTTTGTGTAGACCATCGCCAGATGTATCTATTGTTAAAGTAGCCATATCATTTAATAGTGAAACTTCTATGATATATTTAGGACCTGTCTTTTTGAACCACTCTACATTATATTTAGTCTTAAGCTTTTCTACTACAGCTTTTTCAACTATTCTTTGGCAGTCAGAAATACTATACAGTTTGGACTTGATACTCTTCCCTTCCACAATAAAATTCCCATCTTCCCTAATCCACTCATCCCAAGGAAGTGCTTTTGTCCTTTCGAAGAGTTCATCAAAAGTTAGTGCCTTAAACTCTCCCATCGTCAATAAGACTCTATCAGCTGTCCTTAGCCAGATATTTGCCTTGACTATATCCCTTTCATCCCCAGTAAATTTAACCTTACCATTTTCTACAACTAAATTCTTATATCCTAGATCTATTAGTTCCCTTTTACAAATAGCTTCAAGACCAAATGTAGTCGTAGCTATTAAATTTACATTGCTCATTAAAATCTCTCCTTAATCTCTTAATAGTATTATACCTTAAATAAGGATTGTATAGTAAATATTTTTGAGTTAGTTAAAGGGATTATGGGTATATAGTTTTTTGACTATCGTAATAATAGAGGAGGTTATTTAATTGACAACATTTAATGGACT
>CAZZCQ010000216.1:0-2846 GCA_964652285.1 uncultured Tissierella sp. | reverse complement strand
GAAATACTAGGATATATGCATCTACAAAGAATGAGGGCGAGTATACCTTATTTAGTCTGAAGAATATTTCTAAAGAGAAGCTTAACATAAGTCCAGATGAACTTATGGAACAATTTGTAAGAGGCGAGAGGTCTAGGCACACAGATGGAAGTGGGTTAGGGCTCTATATTTCAAGGAGTCTTGTGGAATTAATGGATGGGAAACTAGCAATATCAATTGATGGAGATTTATTTGAGGTTGAGATCTTGATACCAAGTACAAAGGTTAAGCAGATAAATTAGTTATGTCTCAACCCAACCAGCTTCGATATGTAAATTTGATATAGGAATACTTCCAATACACTTGGAAACAATAGATTTGGAGGTGTTAATATATGGCATCACGAAAATCGGTAATAACTTTTGGTATGGTTGCCATTCCAATTGGAATGTATACAGCAACTCAGGATAATGACATACGATTTAATCAATTGCATAAGGAAGATAATAGGCGTATAAGATATAAGAAGACATGTGGTCACTGCGGCAAAGAGGTTACTTCAAAGGATATAGTCAAGGGATATGAGTATGATAAGGATAAATATCTGGTTATCACTGATGAAGAGATTGAAAAGATAAAAACAGAAAAAGATAAATCCATTCAAATTCTTCATTTTGCAGAATTGGATCAGATTTCCCCTGTTTATTATGAAAAGACCTATCAGGTTGCACCTGAAGTTGGAGGAGAGAAGGCATTTGAATTGCTGCGAACGGCACTCATGGAGGAGAAGAAGGTAGCCATTGGGAAAACCGTCTTGGGCACTAAGGACACTCTTATGGCCATTATCCCTAGAGAGGATGGAATGCTGATTTCAACCATGTTCTTTGCTGATGAGGTAAAGGATTTACAAAAGCAATATACACAACCTGAAGTGGCTGAGCAGGAGTTAAAAATGGCAAAGCTTTTAATTAACTCAATGGATACTCCTTTTGATCCAGCTATGTATAAGGATGAATATCAGGAAAGACTGAGAGAACTAATTGAAAGCAAGATTTCTGGCCAGGAGATTGTTGCTCCAGAAGAAGAAACAGGTGGCAAGGTTATAGATCTTATGGAAGCTCTTAAGGCTAGTGTAGATAAGGCAAAAAAAGATAAGGATATAGTGTGATTATATGAGTCCAAAACTTCAGGAGTATAATGAAAAGAGAAATTTCGAAAGAAGTTTTGAGCCACAAGGAAGCATAGAAGAATCTGATGAAGATTTAAGGTTCGTTGTTCAACATCATCTGGCTCGAAGGAATCACTATGATTTACGCCTTGAATGGAGAGGGATTCTTTTGAGTTGGGCTGTTCCCAAGGGCCCCTCCTATAACACCAAGGACAAGCGATTGGCAATTCATGTAGAAGATCATCCTTTAGAGTACAGAAATTTTGAAGGGACTATTCCTAAGGGGGAATATGGTGGTGGAGTTGTCATGCTCTGGGATGAGGGGTTTTGGGAACCTTACAGGAATGTGGATGAAGGGCTCGACAAGGGTGAACTGAAATTTATTTTAAAAGGTAATAGGCTTAAGGGCGGATGGGCACTTATTCGTTTGAAAGGTAAAGAGGGAGATAGAAAGGATAATTGGCTTTTCTTAAAAGAAAGGGATGAGTATGCTAATACTACTTTTGAGCTAACAGACTATAATATCAGTATTAGAACCGGACGAACTATGGAAGAAATCCAGGCAGGTGATGATGAAAAAACCATCAAAAACCCCTTTACTTATACTGGTGTCCAACTTCCTAAATTAGTCACTACCATACCTGAAGGCGATGAATGGGTTTATGAATTAAAATATGATGGTTATAGAATTGTTGCCTATGTGGAAGGCAACAGTGTCAAGCTCCTAACTAGAAATGGTAATGATTATATAAAGAGATTTCATAAGATATCTTCTTCCTTAAGAGATTTAGCCAAGGGGAGATCTATGGTCCTTGATGGTGAAATTGTAGTTACAGACTCATCTGGAAGGACTGATTTTCATGCTCTTCAAAACTATATGAGGGAAGCCAAGGGGAATAATCTTAAATATGTAATATTTGATATATTAGCACTTGATGGTGAAGACCTTAGGGAGTACTCTTTGATTAAAAGAAAAGAGATTCTTGAAAATTTGATGAAAGATATTCCCAACAATCTTTATTATAGTCGTCATGTGATAAGTAATGGCAAGGAAAGCTTTAAAGTAGCCTGTGATACAAATATGGAGGGGATAGTGGGGAAAAAAGCTAATTCTATATACAGTGGCATAAGAAATGACGATTGGATTAAACTCAAGTGTGAAAAAAGGCAAGAATTTATAATCGGTGGATTTACGATTACAGATAAGAGAAGCATAAGTGCCCTTCTACTTGGGGCTTATGAAGGTGATGACTTAGTCTATATGGGACGAGCAGGTTCTGGGATTGGTCAAAATGATAGACAACTCTTAGGAGATAAATTTCGGCCATTAGAAAGAAGAGATTCAGCATTTACAGCCCCACCTGAGGAAAGAAAAGATGAAAAGATTATATGGTTAAAACCAGAACTGGTGGCGGAAATTAAATTCACTGATTTTACAAAGGATAATCTGCTAAGACAAGCCAGTTATAAAGGACTTAGAGAAGATAAAAGCCCTAGGGATATTTTAAGGGAAAGACCCTTGGAAGATGAAGGAATAGAAATAGAACCATCTAAGGCTAGTGAATTAGTTGAGTCGAAAACTAAGGTCATAACTGTTGAAGGGGTAAAGATATCTAGCCCAGATAAGATTATCTTTGGTGAGCAGACTATTACCAAATTAGATGTGATTAACTATTATAATCAAGTAGCACATCGGATG
>CAZZCQ010000215.1:0-2893 GCA_964652285.1 uncultured Tissierella sp. | reverse complement strand
TGTTCGTAAATGAAAATGGCGATTATTCAAAGATCGTTTTCACAGGTGATATAGGTATGAAAAACAGACCTATATTAAAAGATCCCACCATTATTAAAAAGGCGGACTATTTAATAATGGAGACTACTTATGGCAATAGGGTCCATAGCGATAGTATAAACAAGATAGACGGCTTGATGGACATAGTCGTTAAGACTACTAAGAGAGGTGGTAATGTAATAATTCCATCCTTTGCTGTAGGCAGGACTCAAGAATTAATATATGAACTAAACAAATACTATGAGTATAATCCAAATATGGAAGAATATATGAAAATTCCAATTTATATTGATAGTCCATTAGCTGTCAATGCAACATCAATTTTTCAAAAAAACTCAAGTAGTTTCAACGAGGAAGCCAAGGGGCTGATACTTAAAGGTGACAATCCCTTTACCTTTAGCAATTTAAGATATATAAAATCTACTGAAGAGTCAATATCATTAAATAAAGCAAGATATCCAAAGGTGATTATCTCATCAAGTGGAATGGCTACTGCAGGTAGAGTAAGACATCACTTAAAACATAATCTATGGGATTCAAAGAATAGCTTGGTCTTTGTTGGATATCAAGCTGAAGGAACCTTAGGTAGGATTCTCCTGGATGGTAGCAAAAAGGTGAAATTATTAGGTGAAGAAATTGATGTAAAACTTGAAATATATGACTTAGAAGGTTTTTCGGGTCATGCAGATCAAAAGACGCTATTGGATTGGATTGGGAAATTTAATAGTAAACCAAAGAAGATATTCATAGTTCATGGTGAAGAAGAGGCAGCTGACACACTCAGTAGGCTAATTCAAAAGAAATTTAATATTGAAACAATCATTCCTAATCTAGGAGATAAAATGAAAATCACTAAAGGAAGAGTAGAGGTAAGGAAAGGTTTAAGCATTGATCCTATAATGCTCCAACAAGACATTGAAAATGAAATTGAAAGGGCTTACAAGGAAATAGAGGCCCTTAGAAATAAAGGAGACTTAGATGATTTAGATACTATGATAGTGAGTAATTATGATGATTTAAAGAATAAGTTAATAGACTTAAGGCACAGTCTTATGGATTTAAATATGCTAATAAGCAAATAAATATTAAGAATTTGGAGGGGCATATGAAATATATTGAAAATTACTCGAATGACCCAAGATATAATTTGGCTTTTGAAGAATATTGCTTTAAAGAACTTCCAAGAGATGAGGACTATATTTTGTTATGGATTAATGGGCCAGCAATAATAATCGGCAAAAACCAAAACACCTTAGAGGAAGTCAATTCAGAATATATAAAGAAAAATGGTATAAGTGTTGTCCGTAGAGTTACAGGAGGGGGAGCAGTGTATCATGATTTGGGGAATCTAAACTTTTCAATAATAAAAAATACTGATGGGAATAGTGTTATTGATTTTAAAAAGTATAATGTATCCATATTAAAAGCGCTTAATAAATTGGGTGTTGAGGGAGAGCTCTCTGGAAGAAATGACATCACCATTGATGGAAAAAAGTTTTCAGGAATAGCTCAGTCTATATGGAAAGGTCGAGTTCTGAATCATGGTACGCTATTATTCGATACTAGATTAGATGTACTATCAGATGCACTTCATGTAAAACAGGATAAGATAGAATCCAAAGGTGTAAAATCTATAAAAAGCAGAGTAACTAATATTAAAGACTATCTAAATGTAGATGTTGATATAAAAGAGTTTAGGGAAATATTGCTAAAATATCTATTTGAAGCAGAGGAACAGGAGCCTCAAATATTAATACTAGAGGATACACAATTGGATGAGATAAATAAATTATTCATGGACAAATACTCAACTTGGGAATGGAATTATGGCAACTCGCCTTCATTTAATTATAAGAATTATAAGAGATTTCCTAGTGGTGCAGTTGAAGTAAGACTAGACATTAAGAATGGAATCATTGAAGCATGTAAAATCTACGGAGACTTCTTTGGAACGGAAGATATTAGAAATTTAGAATATAGTTTAATTGGTTTAAAATATGATGAAGATATTTTGTTAAATAGATTAAAAGATACAAATATTGAAGAATATTTTGGTGATATTGAACTTGAGGATTTTATTGCACTATTAACAGAATAAAAAACAATTTTTGATCAAAAAAAGATAATTGCAAGTCCGCATTGTGGGAATTGCAATTTTTCTTTGTATTTTTTAAATAATCTGATAAATTGGATTCGATATGAAAGTTCAGGGATGTATGCTTTCAGAAATGGCTTGAATTAGTATTTTGGTAACGGTTTCATAAAAAATATTATCTTGTATTCGTATCTAGTTATTGATATCATAAATGTAAAGATGGATATATTTGTGGCAGAATAAATTTATTTGAGGAGGTATTATAAATGGATAAAAAGACCGTAGTTTTGGGGGTAATTGGTTCTGATGTTCATGCTGTAGGGAACAAGATACTTGATTATGCCTTGACTGATGCAGGTTTTAATGTAGTTAATATTGGTGTATTATCTCCACAAGAGGATTTTATTAATGCAGCTATTGAAACAGATGCAGACGCAATATTTGTTTCTTCACTTTATGGACACGGAGAGATTGACTGCAGAGGCATGAGAGATAAATGTGATGAAGCAGGCTTAAATGACATATTATTGTATGTTGGAGGTAATATTGTAGTGGGGAAACAGGATTGGGAAATTGTGCATAAAAGGTTCATTGATATGGGGTTCGACAGAGTATATCCACCAGGAACAGCAACAGAAACAGGAATTAGAGATTTAAAAGATGATTTAGGTATAGAGGGATAATATCGATTGTTATCTACTTATTGATTTTGGAAGTACCTACACAAAAGTAACCCTAGTGGATATAGAAAAAGAAGAA
>CAZZCQ010000214.1:0-2944 GCA_964652285.1 uncultured Tissierella sp. | reverse complement strand
AAGTACATTAGATATTCCTACCTGCTTAGCTATAGCCTTAGCAGTTCTCTCATTATCACCTGTTATCATATATACATCTAAATTCATTTCTTGTAATTCCTTAATTGCCTTAAGCGAAGTTTCCTTTATCTGATCTGCTACTGCAATTATTCCAGAGATTAGTCCATCCAATGCTATTAACATTGCAGTCTTACCTTCTTCTTCTAATCTCAGCATTTCGGCTTCATAATCTTCTAGCTTTACCTTGTTTTCCATCATCAACCTTCTATTACCTATTAGAACATCCTTATCTTCAAATCTTGCTCTTAGTCCCATACCTGATATGGACATAAACTCTTCAGTATCTGCTAATGCTAGCTTCTCTTCTTGAGCATATTTTACAATGGATTGCCCCAATGGATGTTCAGAGACCTTCTCTACAGATGCTGCAATTCTTAAGACTTCGTCTTTTTTCATCTTATTGAAAGTCAATATATCAGTAACCTCTGGTTCACCCTTTGTAATAGTACCTGTTTTATCAAATATTATGGTATCCATCTTATGAGCTCTCTCTAGATGCTCACCAGACTTTATTAATATGCCATTCTCTGCTGCTTTACCTGTACCAACCATTATTGCTGTTGGAGTGGCTAATCCCAATGCACAAGGACAAGCTATTACTAATACTGCTACAGCATTTATAAGCCCTGAATTAAAATCATTTCCTATAAAGGTAATTCCCAAAAATGTCACTAGAGCGATAATTACTACTACAGGAACAAATATCCCTGATATCTTGTCAGCTAATCTTTGAACTGGTGCTTTTGAACCTTGTGCTTCCTCTACTAAATTTATTATCTGTGATAATACTGTATCCTTACCAATCTTCCTTGCTTCAAATTTGAAGGATCCAAATTTATTGATAGTTGCTCCTATTACTTGGTCGCCTATCGTTTTGTCTACAGGAATGCTTTCACCTGTTAACATGGATTCATCCAATGCTGAATGACCTTCAATAATTACACCATCTACTGGAACCTTTTCTCCAGGGCGAACAACTACTATATCTCCTATCTCTAGTTTTTCAATCTGTATATCAATCTCCTGACCATCTTTAATCACTCTTGCGGTCTTAGGCTGCAATCCCATAAGCTTTTTAATGGCTTCTGATGTCTTGCCCTTGGCAATTGCTTCAAATAATTTCCCCAATAGAATCAAGGTTATAATAACTGCTGAAGATTCAAAATAATATTCATTCACTCCATTAAATAAATTGTAAACACTATAAAAGTATGCAGCTGATGTACCCATAGCTATTAGAACATCCATGTTAGCTCCACCACCTCTTAAGGAGTGGTATGCTCCCTTATAGAACCTAGCTCCTATAATGAATTGTACGGGTGTTGCTAATATCAATTGAAACCATCCATTATTTAGTAAATTACTCAATGGATTATGAATTCCAGCCATATGAAAAAACATAGCGGAGAATAAAGGAATACTCAAGATTGCGGATATAATAAAGGATCTCTTTAGGGAGTTGATTTCCCTTTCTCTTAGTTCCTTCTCTCTATCAGTATCCCTTTCAATTTCCAGTTCTGCCTTGTATCCAGCTTTTTCTACTGCCTTGATCAATGTATCAACTTCTACAGCACCAGATGGAAATTCAACTAAGGCTTTATTTGTGGATAAATTTACATTGGCAGCCGTCACACCATCCACCTCATTTAACATCTTCTCTACCCTAATGGAGCAAGCAGCACAGGTCATACCTTCTATCAATAAAGTCTTCTTTATCCTAGGTACCTCATATCCTGTTTTTTCTATGGTCCTTATAATATCCCCTTCTTTAATCTTTTCATCATCAAATTCAACAGTAGCTTTATTGGATAAAAGGTTGACTGCTACATTTGTTACACCCTCTTGCTTGTTTAATACCTTCTCTACTCTAGCAGAGCAAGCTGCACAAGTCATACCAACTACATCTATATCTATTTTTTTACTAGTCATAATATCAGCTCCTTCTCTTAATATATACCCCCACCCCCTGGTATAGGTGTCTATGTTTAGAATATCATCTATCTTTTATCTTGTCAATTATTTTTTAAAAAATACATGTAAGCAAGTAAACCTTATAAGATATATTTTAAATCCCACTGATATGCTTGAAACAAAATGAAAAAGCTGTCATTAGTGGAATTTCAAGTTGTGGTCATGCTAAAAAAGGCTTTATGAATTAGGGTTAAATAAAGGGTATGAAACTTCTTTAGATGATGACAAGAGAAACTTATTAGATATTTTTGAAAAATTATGTTTTTTATGTTTAGAATCTAATAATTGGGTATAATATAAATACAACCATATAAGAAAATTAGTGGTAACTATTTATTCCTAATTTCTTGGTTGCAAATAAAACTTGTAGGGCTAGACCAATCTAATTAAGTAAAGAAAGCTTTTACAGGTAATAAGTAGTAAGAAGAAGCTGTAGATAGTTTGTATCAACACTTTGTATTTTGTAGTATAAGAAAAAGATTTGTTTTGTTGTACCATCAAAAATTAAGAACGATTTTAAATGACTGGGATTATTGGATGCAGTATAGATTTGGTGACTCAGAAGTATTTAAAAGCGAGATTAAGTTAAGGAGTGTTTTAAAGTTTACGAGCAGATGATTGAAGCGATTTGTAAAGGTTGGTCTAGTTCCAACAAGTTTTATTTTAAATGATGGGTGATTTCTAAGATTTATAAGAAGTCACCTATCTATTTTTTTGCGTCTATTTTTATCTAATAAGATAATAACAAAAAATACACGCTCACGGTTTCGAACCCGAATAATTCTAAAGCTCATTCAGTCCAAAATCCTACAGTTTGCAAACTCACTTCGTTCAAACAGTGCAAACTGCTTAACAGATTTTTGCCTTCATTCCCTAAGAATTATAATCGTGTCCTGCAAATGTTCGCTTAGTA
>CAZZCQ010000213.1:2059-2953 GCA_964652285.1 uncultured Tissierella sp. | reverse complement strand
ATATAAGTGATCCGTATATATTAATACCACATTCGATGTCAGGGATTGAAGCCTTATACTGGACTCAAACCTATCCTAATGAGGTAAGGGCAATTATTGGGCTTGATATGGTTGTTCCTGAATCTTATGATGATCACAGTATCAATAGACCTATGATGAAGCTCTCAAGTTTTGCTGCTAATGTGGGAATTACAAGATGGATTCCAGGTATAGATGAAAGTGATGCAATAAGACATGGGACATTATCTGATGATGAAAAAGAATTATGTAAGGTGATCTTTTACCGTAGGACAGCTACAAAAACAATGTTAAATGAAGTTGAAGAGATTAAGACGAATGCAAGTAAAGTAAAGGAAGCTGGGCTACCTAATGTCCCAATATTGATGTTTTCTTCCAATGGTGAGGGGACTGGTTGGGCTGAAGATGTATGGAGAAGCCTACAGAAGGAGTATTTAGAAAATGTTGAATATGGTGAGATAATTGACTTGGATTGTTCACATTATGTTCATGATATTGAGTATAAGAAGATAGCAAATGAGACAAAAGAGTTTATTCACTCATTATATAATTTAAAAAAGGAGGAATGAGACATGAATAATATTGAGGAGTGGTATGATGAAAAATATGATGAGTGGGATAGACTAAATCGACACAGAATTGAATTTGATATAACAAAGAGATACTTGGATGAGTACATAGTAGGAGAAAATCTTCAGATATTTGATATTGGTGGTGGTCCAGGTAGATATTCTATATACTTGGCAGAAAAAGGTCATAAGGTTTCCTTGTTAGATCTATCAAGTCGAAATATTCAAGTAGCTAGAGAAAAGTCAGCAGAGAGGAATATTGAATTAGAAGCTTATATACATGGAAATGCTTTAGAATTAGAAGATT
>CAZZCQ010000213.1:0-2049 GCA_964652285.1 uncultured Tissierella sp. | reverse complement strand
CGCGGGCTTTAAGATTATTAAAACCAAATGGCATTATTTTTGCTTCTTTTATATCTAACTACGCACCTATACTAGATCATCTAAAAGGCCTATATACAATTGAAACAGAGGATGAGCTACTTGGCTACCTAGATGATGGTAAGAGCAGTGGAGACAAAGGATTTACAACTGCATATTTTTCTAGTCATAAAGAGGCTAAGGATTTGATGGATAGCTTTGGAGTGACTGGGTTAGCATTTGCTGGTGTAGAGAATATATTAGTATCTAAGGAAAATGAAATCAATGCACTTGAAACAAGCCAGTATAATAAGTGGTTAGAGATTTGTTATCGATTGAGTAAGGATGAAAATTTATTTGGCACAAGTGAACATTATTTATATATTGGACGGAAATAGATAGAAATTACTTGACTATAGTATATACATTGTATATACCTATTGTAAGAGGTGATATATATGTATACCACAATACAGAAGTGGGGAAACAGCAATGCTATAAGAATTCCAAAGACTATTTTAGAAATGACAGACCTTAATGAAAATGATAAAGTTGAATTAAAAGTTCAAGATGGTAATATTACCATCATTCCTGTTAATAAGCATATATCATTAACCGAAAGAATTGCAGAATATGAAGAGGAATATGGATGTGAAGAATGGGATGTTGGAAAACCTAAAGGAAAAGAGGTTCTATGATGGGATATATACCAGAGCAAGGCGATATCATTTATATCGAGTTTAATCCTCAAGCTGGTCATGCACAGAAAGGAAAAAGACCAGCACTAGTTGTAAGCAATTACACATATAACAGATTTACAAAACTAGCCTTGGTATGTCCTATAACGAATACAAATAGAGAATTTCCATTGCATCTACCGTTAGATGAGAGAACTCAAACCACAGGTGTGATTATGTGTGAACAAGTTAAGGCTTTGGACATATATGCCAGAGATGCATCCTATTATGAAAAGGCACCAATGGATATTATAGAGGAAGCATTGGATATCTTAGTTGGCTTTATTGAAATAGAACAATGATAACAAAGTAAAAGAAGTGATATAATGAAAATTAGAAAGATGTGAGGGGAATATCATGATTATCAAAGCTTTAGTGGAGAATACTTCCATTTCAGAAGATCTTGGGAGTGAACATGGGCTTAGCATCTATATAGAAGCAAATAATCGTAAGCTTTTGTTAGATGTGGGTGCTAGTGAATTGTTTTATGAAAATGCAAGAAAATTAGATGTTAATATTGATGAAGTTGACAATCTTGTTCTTTCACATGGGCATTATGACCATGGTGGTGGCTTGAAGACTTTTTTGAATGCAAATTCAAAGGCTCAGGTATTTATACATAATAATGCTTTTGATAAACAATATGCTTTGCGTAAAAATAATAAATATGAATATATCGGCCTTGATGAAAATCTAAAGAATGATGAACGGATTATTTTCACCCAGGATTACCATCTAATTAGTGAAGGTATCTATGTCTTCTCAAATGTTACCCAAGTAGAGCCTGGTCCAAAGACAAACAAGGGGTTACTCACTGAATATAATGGAAAAATGGTAGAGGATACCTTTATACATGAGCAAAACCTAGTAATCGATGAGAATGGAAAGCTAGTCTTATTTACAGGTTGTGCCCATAATGGTATCGTAAATATTCTCGAACATTTTAATAAATTAATGGGTCATATGCCTGATTATGTAATAGGTGGATTTCATCTATCTAGTCGGATTATTGGTAATGAAAGTCCTGAGACTATAGATAAGATTAGCAAATATCTAGTGGACACAAAGGCAAGGTTTTATACCTGTCATTGTACAGGGATAGATTCCTACAATCGATTGAAAAGGCTAATGGGTGAGAGTATCGATTATTTATCAACGGGAAATGAGATTGTGATTTGATACTGATTCATGTCTATATAAATGAGGAGCAATTTATCAAAACAAAGAGGTGGTACTATGGACGAAAAAAGGTCATATAATTGGAAGAAATGGACTGCAATCGCTGCTTCTTTGGTCTTAATGGTATCTATAGGTG
>CAZZCQ010000212.1:0-2957 GCA_964652285.1 uncultured Tissierella sp. | reverse complement strand
CCTTTTATTTTATGGTTAATACGACCTATCTTCTCCTATTTGAGAAAGACTAAGGCTTTCAAGAAACTTATAAATAAATTGTCTAAGAAGTCATTGGAAAAGGGAACTAATGTACAAAAATATGGATATATAGGCTTGTTTATATTTGTTGCGATTCCTTTGCCTGGCACAGGGGTGTGGAGTGGTAGTCTGATAGCTGCATTGTTGGATATGAGGATTAAATATGCCTTTCCAACAATAGCTATGGGGAATATAATAGCTTCAATTGCAATTATGTTGCTTAGCTTTGGGCTAGTAAATATATTTGGGTAAAAAAAGGATTAATTCTTTTCCCATATTTTAAGTTTGAATAGACATAAATATTTAAGTATAATACATATATATAGAAAATTAGGGGGAAAAGTAGTGAAGAAATTTTTCTTAAGCCTATTGGTGTTGGTTGTTATATCTGGAATGATTGGTGGAGGAATATATTTAAATAAGTATAAAGCCAATGAAGAAGTGATTGTATTTTCTGACGAAACATATTTAATGATTGAAGATATATTAATTGAAGATGGTAACCCTGTTATATTTGAAGATAATCAGCTATATTTTTCATATGATATCATTAAGACCTATTTCGATGAAGATATATATTATGACGATATGGAAGGAACCCTAATCCTAACAGATGAGGATAAGGTTAGAAGATATCAAATTGATGCTTATATAGGAAGTATAAATTCAAAGGAATACATGATTGATAATCCGATTATATTGATTGATGATAAAGTATATATTCCAATTGATTTATTCATAGATGATTATGAAATAAAGGTTGATTATTATCCAGAAACAAATGCTGTAGTGGTAGATTATACTGATAGATATTACCTAAAGGGTGAGCTTGTCCTAGAAGGGGCTAGTATAAGAACCGACCTAGATATAAAATCACCTAAATTATCAGATAATATTGAGATTGGGTCCCTTGTTTATGTTTATGGAGAATATGAGAAATGGTACAAGGTCAGGACACTTAATGGGTTACTAGGATTCATTGAAAAGAAATATATCAAGCTTCACCATACTAAGGATATATATAAGACTGGGCTTTTAGAAAGGGAAGAATCTAGAAATGACAATCTAGGTATGATTAATCTAACATGGGATTATACTTATAGGGAGCTTGTCAATACTGACAACATTGTCCCTATTACAGGAGTAAATATAATGTCGCCAACATGGTTTTCTATAACTGATGATGTTGGCACTATTTATGATAAGGGAAATAGAGACTATGTTAGTAAATATAATGCTCTTGGTTATGATATATGGCCATTGATAGACAATAGTTTTGACCCAGACTTAACCCATAATTTACTAAAGTCTAGCAAAAATAGAGAGAAGTTGATAAAGAATATTTTAGAAATATATTTGTATTATGGTTTTCAAGGTATAAATATTGATTTTGAAAATATATATCTTAAAGACAAAGATTTGTTGACTCAATTTGTTAGGGAACTTTATCCAGTTTTTAAGGAAAATAACCTTATGGTTTCTATGGCTATTTCACCAATATCAACTAGTGAAAATTGGTCTTTGAGTTTTGATAGAGAAAGACTTTCTAAAGCTACAGATTATTTAGTATTGATGGCATATGATCAGCATTGGGCAGCAAGCCCTATAGCAGGTTCTGTTGCTCAATATTCATGGGTTGAAAGTGGTATAAAGGGGGTTCTAGAATTCATTCCTAATTACAAACTGATACTTGCTGTCCCATATTATACTAGATTATGGACTGAAGTTGATGAGCAAGTGTCATCTCAGGCGATATCAATGGAAGTTGCAAATAGATTTATTGATGAGAATAATGTTGAACTTGTATGGAATGAGGAATCTATGCAGTATTATGGTGAGTTAGATAGAGATGGCGAATTGACAAAAATTTGGTTAGAGGATAGTAATTCTATAAAATATAAAGCATCCTTGATAAACAAATATAATTTAGCTGGTATTGCGAGTTGGAGAAAGGGCTTTGAAACTGCAGATATTTGGGAAGTAATATATACTGAATTGAATTGATAATGGTAAATATTATAAAGATTTGATATAAACTTTACCTAAATACATTAAATGGTATTGACTATGACATGGCATTATTATATTATAGAAAATGTATTAGTAAAAAGTGCAAGGATTTAAAATTAAAATTTGATTATAAAGGAGTTGTTTTAAATATTCAAAGATACTCATAAACTCATTGCAACTAATATTTATAACAATGTATTTGATATATATGGTGTAAAACTGGATAAAGATAAATTGTTATGGGGGTCAGTGGCACCAGATGTTTTACCCCAATATCGATTCATTCGCCACTATATGGATGAGAGCATAGATTATATTACTAAAGAGATAATCAAGATTATTTTTGTTAGCAGATATGTGGATATTAGCAATATACAAGATCCAATTGCCATGAAATTACTAAGCAAAAGAATAGGAATTATTTCTCATTATCTTTCAGATTATGTATGCTATCCACATGCGCAAAGATGGACCTTTGCTGGTTCTATGAAAAAACATATTAAATATGAATCTGAGTTAAGCGAATTTGCAGTCTTTCATGACTTCAAGAAAAATGTTATTCAATTAGATGATATGGATATATATAATGATAGATTCATCTCTTTAAAATCAAGGATAAAAGATTATATTTATGATGTAATATATATATATGAAAAAAATAGTTCTTTGTCTAATGATTTAAACTTTGCTCTATCGCTTAATTTAAAAATCACCTATTTTATTCTAGATACAATTAATCAGTATTCAGAAGAATTATATAGTCAATTTGCTTTTGAGTTATAGGATTAGTTATAAAAATGTTTTAAAGGGATGTATTGTAAATACAATATATCCTTTTTTCTTTTTAATTATTAAATTATTTTAGGATTTGATTTTGATATTTCACT
>CAZZCQ010000211.1:0-2966 GCA_964652285.1 uncultured Tissierella sp. | reverse complement strand
TACACGCATGGGAACTGGCATTGCAAGGAACATTTTATGAGTTTCTTTCCCTAAAACCTGTCCTACTTCTTTAGGGCTGCCATCAGCTATAATCTTACCTTCATCTATTACAAGAACCCTGTCAGCCATTGGCAGGACCTCCCCAAGCCTATGCTCTGTTAAGATAATCGTAGTACCCAGTTCCCTGTTAATCTTCCCAAGAGTGGCAAGAAAATCCGACGCTGCAATTGGATCCAGTTGACTGGTAGGCTCATCAAGTATTAGGACAGAGGGCTGCATTGTCATAATGGCAGCTAAATTTAAAATCTGTTTCTGCCCTCCAGAAAGTTCTGCAACATCCTTGTAGAACCAATTCTGTATACCAAAAAAAGATGCCATTTCAGCCACCCTCAGGCGTATTGTTGGCGTATCATAGCCTAGACTTTCCAATCCAAAGGCCAGCTCATGCCATACCTTATCTGTGACGATTTGGTTTTCAGGGCTTTGAAGGACGAATCCAATACGGTAAGATTGTTCTCTTTGATCAAGTCCAACAAGGGGTAATCCTTCAAAGTATATATCACCTGTCCTTACTCCATGGGGAGAAAGGACTGTTTTAAGTTGTCTAAGTAAAGTAGTCTTACCAGAGCCAGATGCCCCACATAAAACTACAAATTCTCCCCCTTCAATTCTTATTGATATATCATCTAAGACCTTGCGGTCCTGCTCAGGATAGGAAAAGTTTAGATTTCTAATTGTGTAGCATTCCATTGTCTCTCCTCCTGTCTGTTAACAATTATGGGCACGAGACAAAGTCCCATGTAGGCAAGCCATAAGCTTATTGTATAAATTCCTGATATGGATCCCTCCATAGAAGGAAAATATCTCCATTTAAGGCCATCTAGAAGACCCCCTAGTAATATATAGGAGCCCAATAAAGCAATCAACAACAAGGTCTTTTTATCTCGTTTGTCAAAGTAATAAATTGAAAATGCTGTACGCCCTGGCAGACCATAGCCTCTACTTTTCATACTATCAGCTGTTTCAATAGCATTTTCCAAGGCCCAGGTAACCATAATAGATAAAATTGTGATGCCATGGCGGGCTTTTTCAAGAACTCCACCATTTGAAACATCTCGGCCTATACATCTTTGGGCATTAGAAACCACCTTGATCTGTGCCTTAAACTTTGGTATAAAGCGAAGGGCCATGGATAGCACCAGTGAGAAGGCTGGGATAATCCTTCCAAAGAGGTAGATAAATTTATCCGATGTCATTATCTCGTTATAACAGGAAAACCAAGAGATAACTGCAGCTAACATAGCAGAAGCAGCAAAACCATAGGCGATAGATTCAAGGGTAAGGGGATTTCCTGTAGGTAAATATGTCAATATAGTCACACCTTCATGGTTGAATGCAGGGTTAATCAAGGCTGTAACAAGCATCATAGGGACAAGGAAGGCAAAGTTAAACTTAAGAGCCTTCCTACCCTTTAGAGATATTGAATATATGAAGCTGGAAATCAATGAAATTGCCAAACATACAGGATGCATAAAGACCATAGAAAATGCAAATACAAAGGCAAAATATAAAAAATTTACTAGGGGATGATAAGTAGAAAATGCATCCTTCATATCAATCGCCCACCGCATAATGTCCGCCTACATCACGGCCAAAATCACAGGTATATACAAATTCTACTAAATCCCCCTGCTCTAGCTTATAGCGGGAAACTCCGTAGTTTGGAAACCAATCATTGACCTTGTACATCCATCCTGATAATTCTCCACAATCGAATTCATATAGATTGTTGATGCCCTCGATATAAGCACTGTTATATATAGGTGTATTTTCAAACTCCATATGTATTTTGGCCTTTTTCATTTCTCTTTGTAAGACATTTAATACGCTTTCACCTTCATAAAAGCTTACTTGTGTTGCTGGAAAAATAAGGCCGTCTTCCGGTACCAGTTCAATCTTTTCAGGATCAAGCCAATCAATATTGTCCAATATTGTATCGCAGCGAACAGACAAAGTAGCAGTATATTCTACATCACTGATTACTGAGGCTTGTGGCTCTACTGGTAGGGGCTTGCCTTCGGGAACAGGATCTGTAAGATATTTATCCTTGCCTGTTGAAGGGTCAATTACCATACCTTGAGATTCAGAATAACTTTGGGAGCCCTCTTCAACACCAGGAGAGGATTCAAAACCATTATCAGTTTCAACTTCATCTATTGTTTGTACTTGGCTAATTTCGAGCTCTTCTAATTCATCATCTTCTAAATCCAATACAGGGGGATCGTCCACATCCTCATTAGGATTTGAATCAGCTATTATATCATCTGAAGGCTCACTTTCTTCATCTTCTACTACAAGCTTATCTGAATTAGGGGATGAAAGATTCCAGCCCTGCAAGCCAGGTGAATCACCTCCATACCAAAATGCTGCAGCAAGAGCAGTTATTATAATAATAGCTACAATTACCTTATTTTTACTTATTCTAAATTTCATTATATCACTCCTATGCCCATTTGCAGCAAGTTACATTTATAGCAAGTTAGCTGATTCCAACATGTTAAATAACATCTGTGCAACTTCGCTGCGAAGTACACTTGAATTAGCTTGGATTTCAATTTCAGATTGATCTAATATATTTTCCTGATAGCAAAATGCCAATGATGATCTTGCCCATTCAGCAACTTTAAGATAGTCCGTAAACTGAGCAAGCACATCTCGTATGGCTCCAGTATCCATTTCAGTATCCATGCCGCATAGCTTGGCTGCACGAGCCACCATGGTAGCTGCTTCCTCTTTTGTAATTGTCCCTTGTGGATTAAAGCTTGTATTAGATACTCCCTTTACAATACCATAATTATTAGCTGTCCCCACATATGGAGAAAACCAATTATTTGCTAAAACATCTGTAAATTTATTGTTGGCCTTTGGCTCTAGACCTAGACTATTGACTACAATAGTAGCAAACT
>CAZZCQ010000210.1:0-2967 GCA_964652285.1 uncultured Tissierella sp. | reverse complement strand
ATTCCTTCCTTATCAAATACACTTATCAGTGCTCGTTTCACAAAATCCCTCCTATAAGATTTTTACATGTTTTCCTTTAACAGTTATTTTGCCATCACAATATAGTTTCACAGCCTTTACCAATATCTCATGTTCTACTACTAGTACCTTTCCCTGTAGACTTTGTACTGTTTCATCCTCTGAAATATCTACACATCTTTGCAAGATAATAGGCCCTGTATCTGTTCCCTCATCAACCAAGTGCACTGTAGCTCCTGTTACTTTACATCCATAATCTAATACTCCTTGATGCACCCTCTCGCCATAGTATCCATCACCACAGAAAGAAGGAATTAAAGAAGGATGGATGTTTATAATTCTATTTTTGAATTCCCTTATAAATTCTGGGGACAGGATTTTTAGATATCCAGCTAATACTATTAAATCCACATCTCTATCCTTGAATTCCTTAATAAGTCTAAGGTTGTATTTATCCATGTTGTTAAAATCCTTAGGACTTATATATATGCTCTCAATGCCAGCTTTTTTGCCCCGTTCTAATCCATAGGCATCTTTCCTATTGGAAATAATCAAATGAATAGTTCCATTGATAGTTCCATTTTCAGTATTATCAATTATGGCTTGAAGATTTGTACCACCACCAGAAATCAATACTCCAATCTTTACCATAATACAACACCTTCATGGCTCCTAATAACCCTGCCTAATAGATAATGCTTTTCTCCCTTATTATCTAAGACTTCATATACCTTTTCATAATCATCATGAGATATTACCATAACCATACCCACACCCATATTGAAGGTGGAATACATCTCCTTGGTCTCTATAGCTCCCCATCTTTGAAGAAGGTTGAATATGATAGGAGTATCTATGACTTGAGTATCTATATCTGCAGATAATCCTTTAGGAAGCATTCTAGGTATATTTTCATAGAATCCACCTCCTGTGATATGACATAAGCCTTTAACATTGATTTTTTCTAATAAGTCATAAACTGGATCAGTATATATCCTTGTTGGTTTGAGCAATTCTTCACCAATAGTGATATCTAGTTCGGGAATAAATGTATCTACATCCATTCCTTCCTTTTCAAAAACAATCTTTCTAACTAAAGAGTATCCATTGCTATGGATTCCTGAGGATGGAAATCCTATGATGAGATCTCCTTCTTCAATGCTTGAACCAGTAATGATCTTATTCTTGTCAACTATTCCTACAGAAAATCCAGCCACATCATATTCATTGTCCTGATAAAATCCAGGCATCTCAGCAGTTTCTCCGCCTATTAAGGCACAGCCTGCCTTTATACATCCATTGGATACGCCTTCGACAATTTTCGCCATTGCTTCAGGTACCAATTTCCCAGTAGCTATATAATCAAGAAAGAACAAAGGCTTAGCACCTTGACACAATATATCGTTGACACACATAGCAACACAGTCTTCACCAATAGTATCATGCTTATCCATCATAAATGCAATCTTTAACTTAGTGCCTACTCCATCAGTCCCTGATACAAGTACAGGTTCTTTAAGCTCTGAGATATCCAACTGGAACAGCCCAGCAAAACCACCTATATCTGACAACACTCCTGGTATATGGGTCTTCTTAATTAAAGATTTAATCATCTGAACTTGCTTATAACCAGCTTCCTTATCTACACCTGCATCCTTATAAGTTAGTGCCATCTTTGACCTCCTTTTCAATAGGGTAATTCCCATTGAAACATCCTGTACAGAATCCATTGCTGTTCCCAGAAGCTTGTTTGAGTCCTTCTAATGATATATGCTCCAATGAATCTGCACCCACATTCTTACATATCTCCTCTGTTGAATAATTAGCTCCTATTAAATATTCTTCCTTTGGTGTATCCATTCCCAAATAGCATGTTCGAGTAACTGGTGGGGAACTTATTCTAACATGAACTTCCTTTGCACCAGCCATTTTAAGCATCTCTACTGTTCTCTTTATGGTGGTTCCCCTTACTATAGAGTCATCCACCAATATAACCCTTTTACCTTCGATATTCTCCTTTAGTACATTGAGCTTTATCTTTACACCTTGATCCCTTAGTTCCTGGGTAGGTTGTATAAATGTACGACCAACATATCTATTTTTGATTATACCTTCTGCATAAGGAATTTTGGATTCTTCAGCGTAGCCAATAGCTGCAACAATACCTGAATCAGGAGCTCCTATCACTATGTCAGCTTCTACTGGATGTTCTATAGCTAGTATTCTTCCAGCTTCGTTTCGGCTGAGATATATACTCTTACCATCAACCCTACTATCGGGTCTAGAGAAGTATAATAGTTCAAATAGACATAGATGTCTAGGTTGAGGATTGTTCCATATAGTATTAAGTCCATTTTTATCTATTACTACAATCTCACCTGGACTAACATCTCTAATAAACTCAGCTCCCATAGTATCAAAGGCACAGGTCTCTGAAGCTAATACATAGTTACCCTTGAATTTTCCTATGGATAATGGCTTTATTCCAAATGGATCCCTTGCTCCCACTAATCTATCATTGGTCATAATAATCAAAGAATAGGATCCTTTGACTTCACCAAGAGCTTTAATAACGGCCTCATTTACATCATCCTTATGATACTTAGCTATTAAGTTTGCAATTACTTCAGCATCTAAATCGGATTGAAATATGCTCCCCTTTTCCTCTAGCTCATCCCTTAGACTTTCAAAATTCACTATTTTACCATCATGAGCTAAGGCTAATGCACCTTTTCTATAGCCAACTACTAGGGGCTCTGCATTTTTAGTATCCTTTCCTTGAGAAGCAAAACCATACCTTACTTGCCCAATAGCTATATTACCTCTCAATCTTTCCATAACTTCATTAGGAAATACCTCATGGACTAAACCTAAATCCTTGAAATAGTCTACAAATCCATTGTTATTAACTGCAATTCCTGAGCTTATCTGTCCTCTATGTTGTAATCC
>CAZZCQ010000209.1:2773-2993 GCA_964652285.1 uncultured Tissierella sp. | reverse complement strand
GGGATTAAAATCTATGCTTATCTTAGTTTTATCCATATCTAGATTATTCTCATTCTTTATACATACCCTATAAATCAGATCTTTTAACTCATCCTTATATTGATCTTCTAATTTTATGATTATCTGATATCTATAATTCTTTTTGATTCTCTCTAAAGAAGCAGGATAAGGACCAACAATATATTTTTTGTATGTATCTTTATATACATCAAATATTTTC
>CAZZCQ010000209.1:0-2763 GCA_964652285.1 uncultured Tissierella sp. | reverse complement strand
TATCTCTATAGAGAGTTTCTCAATTTTTTTTCTATTCTCTCCATAGATTAATATGCTTACGAGATCAATATATGGAGGATATAAAAATTCCTCTCTAAGCTTAATCTCCGTATCATAAAAACTTTCATAATCTTGTTTTCTAGCATGAACGATGCTATAATGCTCTGGATTATAGGTTTGAAGGACCACATTTCCTTCATCATCGCCTCTGCCAGCTCTTCCAGCAACTTGAGTAACTAATTGAAAGGTTCTTTCAGGTGATTTGTAATCAGGTAAATTCAAAGTGGTATCTGCAGCAATTATCCCCACCAAAACTACATTTTCAAAATCTAAGCCCTTTGCTATCATCTGTGTTCCTATTAAGATATCGATATTTTTCTTTTTCATATCATCAAGAATCCTAGCATAGCTACCTTTATGGCTTGTGGTATCAGCATCCATTCTAACAGTTTTAGCATCAGGAAACATCCTATTGATTAGTTCTTCCACCTGCTCTGTACCCACTCCAAAATATTTAATATATTTACTATTACATACGGGACAAATATGTGGGATATTTGCAGTAACACCACAATAATTACATTTTAACCTATTGATATTCTTATAATAAGTCATAGAAATATCACAGTTATCACATTGGACTACATATCCACACTGCCTACAGGATACAAATGTTGAAAATCCCTTTCTATTCAAAAATAATATAATTTGTCTATCATTCTCTAATGCAAGTCTTATTTTATTTTTCAAATCCATACTGAGAATGGAATTGTTCCCATTTCTTAGTTCTTCTCTCATATCAATTAATTGGATATTAGGCATATTTAAATTATTTACTCTATCCTTTAATCTTAAAAGTACTGGTTCACCCTTTAGAGAATTATAATAGGTGTCCAAGGATGGGGTTGCTGTACCTAGTACTAGAAATGCCCTCTCTATATCAACTCTCTTTCCAGCAACTTTAATAGTATCATACTTTGGATTCTGAGATGATTTATATGTAGATTCATGTTCTTCATCAATTATTATGAGCCCTAGATTATTAAATGGAGCGAAAACAGCTGATCTTGCTCCAACTACAATTTTTACTCTTCCTTTTTTTATACTACACCATTGATCAAATCTCTCGCCCTGAGATAATCTACTATGTAGAATAGCTACATTATCACCAAATCTTCCGACAAACCTATCTATTGTTTGTGGAGTTAAAGAGATCTCTGGAACTAGTACTATTGAATCCTTATCTCTTATAAGCATTTCCTCAACCAATTGTAGGTAGATTTCAGTTTTCCCACTTCCTGTGACACCATGTATTAAGAATTTATTCTCTTTATTTATCCCATTAATTGAACTCAATACCCTATTAAATGCTTTCTCCTGATTCTGATTTAATTTATGTTTAGTATATTTTGGTATATGTTTCTTAATAGGGTCTCTATATATCTCTTTATAATACAGTTGAATAATTCCTTTCTCTTCCATTGCTTTAATGGTGTTAAAAGATGTGTTTAATTCCCTAATCAAGGAATTTAAATTCATTTCTTCATGGCTATATAAATAATCAATTATAGCTTGTTGTTTTATAGCTCTCTTACCTATGATTTTTTTCATTTCATCCAAAGAAAGTTTATTGGATTTAAATTTTATCCATCTTTCTCTCTTTTTTCTTACACTTGTAACTATATCTATTGTAGTTTCAATTACCTTTAATTGCTCTAATCTATTCAGATAATCATTGATACAAGGCAAGTTGAGTTCATTCTTTAAATCTGTTAGGAGAACAACTTCTTTTTTCCTTAAGTAATTTATAATTTTTTCTTCTTCTTTATTTTCTGTAATATGGGTATTATCAATCAATTCTACGAATGTATAAACCTGTTTATAATCACCTGGAGGCAATATAGGTTGGAGTGCTTCAAAATAGGTGCAAAGATATTCATTTTTCATCCAATAACCCAATTCCAGTAACTCACCAGATATTATTGGTTTATCATCTAAAGCTTCTATTATGCTTTTCAACTCATAATCATCATCGAATTCATCATCAATAGCTACCAAAAGACCCTTGATAGCTTTATTCCCCCTTCCGAAAGGGACCACCACTCTCATACCTTCTTTTACGGTATCCAATAAATCCTCGTCGATTATATAAGTAAATAACCTGTCTAGTTGAGAAGCATAACTATCAATTAGCACTTGCCCATATTTTCTCTTCACTTAAGACACCCCTTTTACAGAACAAAAGCTAGTTATACTAGCTTTTGTTCTTGAAGATATAGTTTAACTTTATCTAATATAATCTTTGCTAGATCTCTCTTGCTCATAATAGGAAATGACTTAAGGTCATCCTTATTATCTATAATAGTCACAATATTAGTGTCTGATTTAAAACCAGCACCTTTGATGGTTATATCATTCGCTACTATGAAATCAAAGTTTTTATTTATTAGTTTGCCTTTTGCATACTCAACTAAATTGTCAGTTTCAGCAGCAAAACCTACTACTATCTGCTTGGTTTTTTTATTACCGTAATAAGATGCAATATCAGGATTCCTTACAAATTTAATATTTAATTCATCCTTCTCTCCATCCTTCTTTTTTATTTTAGTTGGTATGGAATATTCTGGTCTATAATCTGCTGGTGCTGCTGCTTTTATTAATACATCACAATTATCAAAATATTTGCCTACTTCTTCAAACATTTCTCTAGTGGTATTGACCTTTACAAGCTCAACATCCTTCGGTGTTTCCAAACATGTAGGT
>CAZZCQ010000208.1:0-3016 GCA_964652285.1 uncultured Tissierella sp. | reverse complement strand
AAATCCTCTCACCCCGACCATTTTACAGTACGACAAGGGCTGATAGCGTTGGAATTCAGCCCTTTTTATTTTTTTGATTTGTGTATGTTAGGATACAATTTGCTAGATTTGAACCAAAAAGGCACACGAAAACAATGCTCTAATGACTACTTTTAGGGCTTAAATTTTTTAGTGGCACATAAATCAAGAAAATATGATTTTCTTGTATTTTTTTATTTATTCATTTGTGCTTTCAACCCTTAAAATCAAGCCATAGTCTAGCATTGCTAACAAATAAATTCCTCTTACAAGCAAAGCCCTGGATCTAGTCCAGGGCAATTTCAGGCGGCAACAATTGCTCTTGCCAAATATTTAACTCTTTTACTGCTGCTTCAATCATCATATCTAAATCTTCTACAGTTAATTTTATGCCTTTGCTATTCAAGTAATTAATTACATACTCTTTCTTTTTCTTGCCTTGCCCTGGTTGCAGATATATCTGTTCTGCAGCTTGAACAGCCAACATCACAAGAGTGTATATATTAGATCTCTCTTTTTCAGTCGTCTTAGACTTAATATAAGGCACCAACACATAAGTTATAATTGTACTGAGTAATGCAATTAAAGCTAATATTATCTTTACCAATCCTTCATTCATTATAGTTATCCTCCTTAACTTTATCCCTTTTTATCTTACTCAACATCCAAAGCTCTCCGGTAGTGAATGCAAACCAGCACCCTATCAATACCGTTGGTTCAGCATAGGTTTTATAAAATATATACAATACTGCTGCACTAAAAACTACATTTAATAAAATGACAACGGAGACTATAAACTTGCTAAATCTCCCTTGTTTCTTTGATTTTTTCATCTAATAATCACAACCTTGTTAATATTGTCCCAATCGACATTGTGTCCTAATTTTTCAAATACCTCTCTCACCTGGACATAATTTATATCATCCTTCATGAATCCATTAACATCTATTCTTTTTCCCTTGTAATTAATCTTGACTATATTGGAATTATCCTGATATTCAATACCTAAATCTTTTAATATTCCTTTTGCTACTGCTAAAGCTAATTCATCTTGTTTATTTCTTAGAATATTAGCATCTTGAGCATTAGATATAAAGGCTAATTCTATCAATGCAGCTGGCATATTTGTTTTAGTAATAACCGTAAAACCAGCTGTCTTAACCCCTCGGTTTGGTGTGCCTAGGTTTAGCCCTACAAGTTCCTTTTGGATTGCACTAGCAAGCGATTTACCCTTTGCACTTGTTGTGTAATGGAATGTTTCAATCCCTTTAGCTATAGGATTACTAAAAGAATTACAGTGAATAGATACAAATCTATCTGCTTTGAATTTATTGGCCATATTTGTCCGTGGTGTTAGATCTACAAATGCATCTATAGTTCTTGAGTATTCTACTTCTACATTATGATTATTGAGTATATCTCCAACTTTTAAAGCTACAGATAAGTTAACATCCTTTTCTTGTAGACCATTTCCTACAGCCCCTGGATCCTTTCCACCATGACCTGGGTCTAAAAATACCTTTGCCATTATAAATCACTTCCTTTCTATTTTAGTATATGTTTTAACCGGACAAGTTGTTTCTATTATTTAAATAATCCTTGCTGAATAACATAAAAAAGAAGCTTACAAAAGCTCCTACCATCAGTCCTATAAACCACTTCATTATTTTATATAATTGTTCTAGCTGTGAGATGAGGTTATTTAGTCTTTCCTCTAATCTTCCTGATGTCAACTCTATTCTGTCTAGTCTCTCACTATGACTATTCAACCTTTTATCTTGTACATCTAACCTATTTGTCTATGTTTTTCCTCACATATATCCTTATCCATACCCACCTCCTGAAATATATAAAAAAAACCTACCTAAGTAAGTTCCTATAAACATCTATAATGTGGTTTTTCCTCATCAAATAACCAATACCTTAAATAATCATCTAAAATTATAGCCGGCAAAGATAAGAAAAACCATAAAATACTATACTGTAAAGTAATTTGTCCTAGTAAATTACATCTTAAATTGCTATAATCCCAAATATCTAATCCTAGCCAAATATTTAGTATTATTCCAGCTAATAGTTCCATTATTGTTACAATAACTGCAGATATTAATTGTTGTTTCCATAAAGGCATCTTAAATGTAAAATATTCATTAATTAAACCTATAAGGATAAAACAAATACCACCTAGGATAAACATAGAAAAATGAGAGTATCCCCTCCAAAGCATCTCTATTAGATAATATAAGTTTCCACCAGCTAAGAATAATATTAAGAATTTAAATATTTTTACCATAACATAATCACCCTATACAGTATATGCTGTATATTTAATTTAAGAGCAATAAAAAAGACCCTAAGGTCTCTACCTATTGCTCTTATATGAATAAAATTATATTATCAATTGATATAAATAATTTTCCTTCTTCACCTCCAAATATTAAATAAAAAAGACTATCTATATCTCTGGTTCTACTGGTATATCCTCACTGTTTCAATCTAAATTTCATTCTTTTGAGTTCTTGCCACTGTATAAGCGTAAAAACTATATTAATAATCATTCCAGCGATAGATATACCTGTAATTAACTTCATAAATAGATCTCCTTGAATTATAATTTTATAAAGAAAAGTTCTACTAAAAAAGTAAGGTCCGTAATGGATTCTATATGTCTTATCTATAGAATCCATTACGGACCCTATACAATATAAGAACATATTAATCAGTTTTACCTGAAATCGAATCTTCTTACGAACCTTACAAAATATATTATGTCTCATATTTAGAATTATATTCAAGTAAATCTTACCATTTTTATCTTTTCACTATTATGTAAATTTTTTCAAATTTGTTAGTATAATGTAATCTTTCTGTAACAGATTTGAGATATAAAAACTATATAATGATAGTGGATGAATATAGTGAAGAAACTTAGGAGGAGACATCTATGAAAATGAAATTTAAGAAAATCTTTATTTCTGTATTGGCTGCATCAGCAATT
>CAZZCQ010000207.1:2776-3027 GCA_964652285.1 uncultured Tissierella sp. | reverse complement strand
AGTGGAACTTTTGGCACAGATGACACTCCAGTAGGCCCTGTGCCTGCAAATCTTACAGTTGAAAAGGATTATATCAATAAGACAGGACAGTTTTTAGGTAGAGATCAAAATAAAATCAAATGGACCATAGTTTTAAACGAGGGTGGAAAAGCTACAATTCCAGCAGGTTCGACTGTAAGTGATCTGATTGGAGCAAACTTAGAATTTGTAGCAGACTCGATTTCTGTAAGTGGCTTAACTTTAGGTGAGGA
>CAZZCQ010000207.1:0-2766 GCA_964652285.1 uncultured Tissierella sp. | reverse complement strand
GAACTGATGGATTTCCTATTACCTTCTTAAAGGATATAGAAGGGCAAGTCACCATAACTTATGAGACTAAGATAACCAATACAGGAGATGCATATGATCCTGATAAAACTGCAAACTATTCAAACACAGCAAATCTTAATCTAGGTGGTGGGAATACTAAGTCCAGTACTGGAGGAGTTGGGATAGGTAGAAACATTATCTCTAAGAATGGTAATGGATATAATGCAAGCAACTATGAAGTATATTGGAAGATAATAGTTAATTCAAGTAATTTAGATATAGTTAATCCTGTGGTTACTGATGTGCTTGACTCTAGCTTAGAGTTTGTTTCCTATAGGGTTGGAAATGATACAACTGAGTATACTGCTGCTAATCAACATGCAAACTGGAAATTTAATAATGGAACCTTCTCCTATGTTGTAGAAGGTCAAACTAATACAACCCTGACCACAAGCCAGACATTATATGTAACTACAAGGATAAAAGATGGATTTCAAAATCAATATGGTGGAATAAATGGCCAGACAACTTTTAATAATAATGTAACATTAAATGGGGATAATTTAGTTGAGAATAAGTGGAAGTCCTCTAGCAGCGTAGACTATGTCAGTAAAGTCATAGAAAAGACAGGAGTATATGATTATACTGATAGGGAAGCTACATGGACTATAGTGGTAAATCAAAACAATATGTCTATACCAAATGCTGTAGTAAGTGACACAATAGGTGATAATCATGATTTTGTGGTGGGGTCCTTAAAGATTGGTGACCAAGAAATATTTGAAGAGGATGTTAAGCCAGAAGGGGTTGCAGAGTATTATACAATTGATGGGAAAAATCTAACCATTTATTTAGGGGATATTTCTTCCCAGAAGACCTTGAAATTTAAAACAGAAATCACTGATCCAGATGCTTTCTTCCTAGTGAATAATAATATGACTATAGAAAACGATGCTACCATTGATGGAGATACAATAGTTACTAATGGTCAGAAATCTAAGACTGCTACAATTACAATTAAAAATGAAATAGTTACCAAGGGTCACAAGTATACCAATGGCAGTGATTTTATTGAATGGGAAGTAGTTATAAATTCCAATAAAATTGACTTAGGGACAGATGTAATATTAGAGGATGATTTAGACAATCTCCTAATATTAGATGAACACACAGTCAAACTATATAAATTAATTGTTGATAGCAATGGAAATTACAAGGATGGTAGTAATTATAAACTTGTCCTTGGTGAAGAAGGCAAACCTGTAGAATATGAAATAAATACAGTTTACAACTATGAAAATGATAACAATAAGGTCACATTTACCATCCAAGGTGAGCTTAAAGATGCTTATCTTCTCAAATTTACTACTGATATAGATGGTACTCAAGCGACTACAAGTATTCCAAATACTATTAGCCTAGAGGGTAGGCGTACAGAGCCTTTTGATTCAAAAGACGATGTTTCTATTCAATTCAACCATGCAAGTGGTTGGGCAACAGGCAATAGGGCCAAGGGAAGTCTGACAATAATCAAGCTTGGAGAAGGTGGAGAAGAGGACTTCTTAGCAGGTGCAGAGTTTGAATTGTTAGATCAGAATAAGAATCAGTTGAATCCAAGAAGAGTGGATATCACTGATGAAGATGGGAGCATAGTCTTTGATGATTTGCCTATAGGTAAATACTATATCAAAGAGATAGAAGCTCCAGAGGGATATACCAATGCTGATGATATCCTGGTGGAATTAAAGAAGGGAGTCACCTCCAAGTATGTTACTGAAACAATCGAAAATTCACTAATTAGAGGAAATATTGTATTTGATAAATATGGAATAGATGGTAACGAAAGATATACTCTAGAAGGTGCAGTATTTGAATTACAAGATGCAGATGGAAATTCATTTAATCCACCAATCACAGCAGAAAGCGATGATAATGGTAGAGTAAAGTTTAATGACATTATCTATGGGGATTATACAATAGTAGAAATAGAGGCCCCAAGTGGATATGTTAAATCAGATGAAACATGGGCAGTCTCAATTGTGGAAGGTGGAGTCACTATAACACTTTCAGGAGAGGGAGTTGACCCAGTAGATAGCCCATATCAAGTCGACAACACCAAGATAAGAGGCAATCTACAAATCACCAAGCTAGCAAGGGGTAGTGAAAGACCACTTAAAGGGGCAGAGTTTACCCTATATAGCGATTCCCAAGGTGAAAATGTGGTTGCTGGACCTCTTGCTTCAGATGAAGATGGTATAGTGATATTTGAAAACTTGGAATATGGGGATTATTGGTATGAGGAGACCAAGGCGCCAAGTGGCTATTATAGGAATACTTCTAAGGTTAAAGTAAGCATAGTAAAACATGAAGATACTATTGAGCATACAATGGAAAACTCAAGAATTGTTGATCCACCATCTGATCCAGAAGGAAGAATCAGAATAGTTAAGAAGGATACTGCTACAGGGCAATTACTAGCAGATGCAGTCTTCAATATAGTTGATGCAAAAGGTAGGGTTGTAGATACTGTGACCACTGATTCAAAGGGAGAGGCTACTTCTAAATATCTAGTTCCAGGTGAATATACTATCGAAGAGGTAGAAGCGCCTGAAGGATATAGCCTGTTAGTAGAAGGGATATCCCATAGAATTACAAATGGACTTACTAAGGAAGTAGTAATCAACAACGAAATTGAAGAGCCAGAAGAGCCAACAGATCCTGAAGACCCAGAGGACCCAGAAGAACCAACAGATCCTCAAGAGCCAG
>CAZZCQ010000206.1:0-3053 GCA_964652285.1 uncultured Tissierella sp. | reverse complement strand
CAAGTCATTGGCTACATCCTGCAAGCTACAGTTCTTGCTTCTTACACATGTAGCACATCTAGAGTCATGTTGTGAAAGAATTAATTCTACATTTATCCTTCTTGCTTCTCTCACCTTATGACTATTTGTATAAATAACCATGCCTTCCTCTACAATATTGTTGCAGGAAGGAATCAACCTATCTATACCTTCTATTTCTACAGAGCAAACCCTACATGCTCCTATTTCATTTATCTCTTTTAAGTAACATAGAGAAGGGATTTCAATACCAATTTTCTTTGCAGCATCAAGGATTGATGTTCCTTCAGCTACAGATACCTTCTTATTATCAATCATCAAATTTACCATTGTTTAGTCCTACCCCCTTTGAAGACTCCAAATCCAAAGTGATCACATCTCAAACATCTATGTGATTCTTGGTCACCCTCTTGACAGGACATTCCTAACTCTATAAGGTCAAAATCATTGAGCCTTTCAGATGCATCTCTTTCTTGCATATTCACTCTACCACAAGGCATTCTATCCTCTAGACTTGGAGTAGGCACTTGGATATCTGGATCAATTATATGATGATAGCCTAAGTATTCATCAATATTGGCAGCTGCTACCTTGCCACATTCAATGGCACGAATAACAGTAGCAGGACCTGAAATACAATCTCCACCAGCATATACTCCAGGTATATCCTTTATACCTGCTGTAGCTATGGCATCTATAACCCCTTTTCTAACAGGGATACCTTCTTTTTCGAAATCCTTGGATTCAATACCCTGTCCCACAGCCATGATTACAATATCACATTCTATTTCTTTTAAATCCTTATCTGCATCTACAGGACTTGGTCTACCCCTATTAATTCCTCCAACAAGCTGTGGTTGAACCCATAATGACTTAACTTTATTGTCTTCATCAGACTCTATTCTAATTGGAGAATTCAGTTCATATATTTCACAACCCTCAGCAATAGCTCCTTCAACTTCTTCAGCCATTGCAGGCATATCTGCCTTTCTCCTTCTATATATAATTGTTACATTTTCTGAACCTAATCGCACAGCAGAACGAGCTACATCTATAGCTACATTCCCTCCTCCGATTACTGCTACCCTTTTTCCTGTAAAGTCTGGATATAATTCATCACCAATATCCTTTAGTAGATCCACTGCCGACATAACTCCTTCAGCATCATGGCCTTCAATATTGATATCCTTACCTGTTTGAGCCCCTATAGCAATGTATATGGAGTCAAATTTCTTGCTAAGGTCGTGGTATACACCTATATCCTTGCCTACAGTAATCCCGGTATGTACCTTGATTCCAGTTGATAGTATAGTATCTATCTCTTCATCTAATATATATCTAGGGAGTCTATAATTTGGTATTCCATATCTCAACATTCCACCTAGTTTTTTATTTTGCTCAAATATCTCCACCTCATGCCCCATCAAGGATAGATAATAGGCAGCGCTCAGTCCACTAGGTCCTCCTCCTATAATAGCTACTCTCTTTCCAGTAGAAGGTTCTGCTTCTTCTACAGGAACCACTCCAGCTTTTTCTGCTGCAAATCTTTTTAATCCTCTTATATTGATAGATTTGTCTATCATGTTCCTTCTACATCTGTCTTCACAAGGATGTTCACAAACCAATCCACACACTGCTGGGAATGGATTATCCTTTCTAATGAGTCTAATAGCATCTGCATATCTACCTTCCGAAATTAAAGCAATATAGCCTGGAATATCTACACCAGCTGGACATTGGTTTACACAAGGTACAGGTTGGTACAATTCAAATAAGCATCTATTTCTCAATATATGCTCTTCATAGTCGTCTCTAAATCCTTCAAGACCTTTTAGAACCATTTTAGCAGCTTCATAGCCTATGGCACAATCTGCAGAATAGTATATTGTTCGTGCTGTCTTCTCTATTTGATCAATTGTCTCCATAGTAGCTTTTCCGTCAAGTACATCCTCTAGCAAGTTCTCCAATTGGCCAAGTCCAATTCGACAAGGTACACATTTTCCACAAGTTTGTGCATGACACATCTTTAAAAAGGATGATGCTAAGTCAATAGGGCATAATCCAGGTGGACTTGCAACTATGCGTCTCTCCAAGTCCTTATACAAACTCTCCACTGTTGATTGGGCCTTATCCACTGTAATAATGCTAAGCCTACTCATGAAATTTATCTCCTTTCTTATTAAATTTTATTAGCTTTATTGTATCACATCTTAGTATATTGTTAAAGTTTTAATTATTGTACATAAATAAAAAAAAGAAGCTAGATTTAGCTTCTTCTTAATCCTTACCAAAGATATTCCCAATACATCTTTTCTAATAATTCAAATGTCTCCATATTGGAACCCCGATTAAGTAACTACATTATACATTAAAAGATAAAATCATTGGCCTAGTCCTAAATTGTGAACCTAAATTCCACACCAGTTTCCGTATTAAATACTGAGCACTTACCCCCATGCAGATCAATGATGCTCTTTGCTATGGCCAGTCCCAGACCTGTCCCCTCGCCTGTTCTTGCTTCATTTGCTCGATAAAAGGTATCCCAAATCTTGCTCAATGCTTCCTTGGATAAAGGCTCACAGTCATTTGCTATGACAAAAGTAGTAGCTGACCTGTCGCTATAGATTCTAACAAGGATGTGTCCCTTTATAGGAGTATATTTGATAGCATTTATTGCAAAGTTTTCAATTGCCTGACTAATCCTCGCCTCATCAGCTGAAACGATGTAGTCCTCTTTAATATCAAATACCATATTGAGATTTTTAGCCTCTGCTGCAATTTCCAATTTGTCAAACACAGAATGTGTAAGTTCAGCAAGAGAGAAATCATCCCGAGAAAGCTTTACCTTTCCAGCTTCCAATCGTGACAAATCTAGAATTTCTAAAACCACTGTGTCCATTCGCTCAGATTCCGAGATAATCACATCTAGGTACTTATCCCTTTTTTCCTCAGCTATCTGCTCTTTTAGACCTTCAGCATAGGAGTGGATAATAGCAAGAGGTGTTTTCAGCTCGTGGGCAATATTAGATGTCATC
>CAZZCQ010000205.1:0-3054 GCA_964652285.1 uncultured Tissierella sp. | reverse complement strand
ATAGGAGGGATTTTGTGAAACGAGCACTGATAAGTGTATTTGATAAGGAAGGAATCGTAGAATTTGCCAGTTCTCTAGATAGATTAGGCTGGGAGATAATATCTACAGGAGGAACATCAAGAGTTATCAGAGAAGCAGGTATTGATGTTTTGGAAGTTGAGGACATTACAGATTTTCCTGAAATATTAGATGGAAGGGTAAAGACTTTGAACCCATATATACATGGAGGTCTACTATATAAGAGGGATGATGAGAATCATGTAAAAACCATTGGAGAGATGGGGATTGGTCCTATCGATATAGTTGTCAATAACCTATATCCCTTTGAAGAGACTATAAATAAAGAAGGAGTAAGCCATGAGGAGATAATTGAAAATATCGATATCGGCGGTCCTTCCATGATTCGAGCAGCAGCTAAGAACTATAAATTTGTATCAGTAATTGTTGATCCTAAGGATTATGATTTAATCATAGAAGAGCTTAGTGACTCAGGCAAGATAAGTGAAAAGACCAATGAGTACTTAGCAAGCAAGGTATTTAACTATACAGCATATTATGATGCCTTAATTGCCAAGTATTTTAATGAAATCAATGATGTTCAGTTCCCTGATACATTGACTTTGACATATAAAAAAGAACAGAGCTTAAGATATGGAGAAAACCCACATCAAGCTGCAGCATTTTATAGAGAATTTGGTGATGTCAGTGGTACATTGGCAGCTGGTAAGCAACTACATGGTAAGGAATTATCTTTCAATAATATCAATGACTCCAATGGTGCTTTAAGGACTTTGAAGGAGTTCGATGAACCAACCATAGTGGCTGTCAAACATTCAAACCCTTGTGGTGTAGGTTGTGGGGATACTCTTAAAGAGGCTTATATTAAAGCTTATGAATGTGACAAGGTATCCATATTTGGAGGGATTGTAGCAGCAAATAGAGTAATTGATAAAGATGTAGCGGAGATGATTAATGAGATATTTTTGGAAGTGGTAATGGCTCCAGGCTATAGTGATGAAGCCCTTGAGATATTGACCAAAAAGAAGAACATAAGATTAATTCAAATTGATGATATAGAAAAAGAGATTATGGAGGATGATACAAAAAAAGTATTCGGGGGATTATTAATTCAAGAAGGGGATAGTATCCTACTATTAGATGATATGGAGATAGTTACTAAGAGAGTTCCAACTGATAAGGAGATGGAAGACCTATTGTTTGCTTGGAAGGTAGCTAAAAATATCAATTCCAATGGTGTAGTACTAGCAAGAGATAAAGCTACAATAGGAATTGGATTAGGTGAGGTCAATAGAGTATGGGCTGTTGATGAAGCTATACAAAGAGGCATTAGAAAGATAGAAGGTAGTGTACTTGCTTCAGATGGTTTCTTCCCATTTAAGGATTCCATAGAATTATTGGGAAAAAGTGGTGTCAAGGCTGTTATTCAACCTGGTGGATCCATTAGGGATGAAGAGGTAATTGAAGAAGCAGATAAAAATGGTATTGCTATGTTATTTACTGGGATAAGGCACTTCAAACATTAACAGGAGGTAGTTATGAAATTACTGGTTATAGGTAGTGGGGGCAGAGAGCATGCTTTATGTTGGAAACTAGCCCAATCAGAGGGTATAGAGCAGATTTATTGTGCACCTGGAAATGGTGGTACAGCTGAACTCGCTGAAAATGTGGACATTAAAGCAAATGATATTGATGCTTTACTAAAATTTGCACTTGATAACAATATAGACCTTACCATTGTAGGCCCAGAGGATCCTCTTGTAATGGGAATTGTAGATAGATTTGAGGATAAAGGATTAAAAATCTTTGGTGCAAATAAAAAGGCAGCTCAATTGGAAGGAAGCAAGGATTTTTCTAAGAGATTTTTGGAGAAATATGGTATAGCGACTGCAAGATATAGAAGCTATAGTGATTTTTCTCAAGCAGTTAAGGGCTTAGATGAATTTACCTATCCTTTAGTAATAAAGGCTGATGGGCTATGCCTTGGTAAAGGAGTAATCATCTGTAATTCTAAAAAAGAGGCTGAAGTTGCCTTAGATGATATTTTAAACAAAAGGATATTTGGAGATCAAGGATCTGCAGTGGTCATAGAAGAATTTCTAGATGGGATTGAAGCATCCCTCCTATGTTTTGTTTCCAATGGCAAGGTAATCTCTATGGAGAGTGCAAAGGATTATAAGAGGATTTACGATGGGGATAAGGGACCAAATACAGGTGGAGTAGGTTGTTATTCACCAAGTCCTTTGTTTACTGAAGATTTAATGAAAAAAATTGATAAGGATATTTTACAAAATATCATCCATGGTTTTAGGGAAGAGGAGCTGTATTTTAATGGAATACTCTTTATAGGCTTGATGATTGTTAATGGACTACCATTTGTATTGGAATTTAATGTTAGATTTGGAGATCCTGAGACAGAAGTATTGATGCCCAGACTTGAGAGTGATTTGGTAGACTTAATAGAAAAATCCTTAGATGGAAGTATTGAAGCATCAGATTTACATTGGAAAGATGAAGTATGTGTTACTGTAGTTGCCACATCAGAAGGATACCCAAGTAGTTATGATAAGGGGCAAAAGATTACAGGATTAGATGTACTAGATGAAAGTATCATAGTATATCACAATGGTACTAAATATTGTGATGATGATTTAGTTACAATTGGTGGAAGAGTGATGAGTATTACTGCGCTTGGAGAAAATATGGAAGTAGCAAGAGAAATAATCTATAAAAACATTGGAAATGTTAAATTCCAAGGTATTAATTATAGAAAAGACATAGGACAAATTTAAGGAGGTAAACAGTGGAAAACTTTTTTAGATTAAAAGAACACAAGACAGATGTAAGAACAGAAGTAGTAGCAGGTATCACCACATTTATGACTATGGCCTATATTTTGGCTGTCAATCCTGAGATGCTCTCGGCTACAGGCATGGATGCTGGTGGAGTATTTACAGCAACTGCGCTTTCAGCAGCAATAGCAACATTGATAATGGCTTTATATGCAAAATATCCATTTGCATTGGCTCCAGGAAT
>CAZZCQ010000204.1:0-3057 GCA_964652285.1 uncultured Tissierella sp. | reverse complement strand
AGGAACCTATGACATCATTGAACCCTGTCTTTACCATTGAAAGACAGGTTTCCGAGCCATTTATGATACATCAAGGTATGAATAAAAAGGAAGCAGCAGAACAAGTAGTCAACATGTTATCTCTAGTCAAGATTCCAAACCCAGAGGCTGTTGCAAAACAGTATCCACATCAATTGTCCGGTGGAATGAGACAACGTGTGATGATAGCTATGGCACTTGCATGTAGACCAAGACTTTTAATTGCTGATGAACCAACCACAGCTTTAGATGTTACTATACAAGCTCAAATTTTGAAGCTTATGAATGAATTAAAAGATGAAGTGGGTACTTCTATACTCTTTATTACCCACGATTTAGGAGTTATAAATCAGATGGCTGATGATGTGGCTGTTATGTATTGTGGTGAAGTAGTAGAAAAAGCACCTGTTAGAACTATATTTGGTAAAGAAAGTAATTATTCACATCCATATACTGAGGGGCTAATGTTCTCTGTTCCAAGATTAGATACTCCTACAGATACTAGGTTAGAAGCAATCCCAGGAGCAGTACCACATCCATTGGATCTTCCTGAAGGATGTAAATTTGCTCCTAGATGTAAATATGCAACAGACAAATGTAAGCTTGAGCATCCTGAACTACTTGAAGTAGAAAAGGATCATTCAATCCGTTGTTTCTATCCTAAGAAAGGGGTGAGATCCAATGGTTAATGAGACAAAAGAAAAGAAAGTATTAATCCGCATACAAGATTTGAAGCAATATTTCCCTGTGAAAAAGATGAGAATGTTTGGTAGTGAACAACTCTATGTTAGAGCTAATGAAGATATAACTCTAGATATTTATGAAGGTGAAACCTTTGGATTGGTTGGAGAAAGTGGTTGTGGGAAATCAACTCTAGGTCGATCTCTCTTACAACTATATGAGCAAACAGATGGTAGAACAATCTATTATGGTAGAAATATCTATGAGATAAATCCAACTTATGTTGAAAATCTTCTTGAAAAATTACAGGAAGAAAGAAAGAAAGTTGAGAATTTAAAGATTAAGGAAGAAGAGACACTTGAAAAATATGAAAAACTTCCTGATGGGGATGAAAAATATAAGGCTTTAGAAGAGTATAGGGCAATTGAGAAGGAAGGAAGGAACCTATTCTTAAATATAGTAGAATTGATTGGAGGCTTATATGTAGCAGATGATATGAAGGAAGTTTCTAATACTATGTTAAAGAATTATAAACTTAGGGTAAAAGAAGATAGCCTTAAAAAGAAAATCTCAAAAGCTAAGAAGAAAAATTCTGATGTAAAAAAATTAGAAGCTGATTTAGATAAATTGAATAATGAAATAGAAGAATCTAAAAAAGAAATTGATAGCCTTAAGGCTAAGTATAAAGACCATCCTGATTTTGATAAATATGAAGGATACAAGCATACAGGAATCAATCTAACGGAACTAGATGAAGAAGAGATGAGACTCTTGCGTAAGGATTTACAGCTTATATTCCAAGATCCTTATTCTTCATTAAATCCTAGATTGACAGTAGGTCAGATAATATCTGAAGGATTACATGCACACAAGATGTTTGACAAGGATGATGGAGATATTCAGGATTATATTCTTGAGACCATGGATAAATGTGGATTAGCGCCTTATTTTGTCCATAGATATCCTCATCAGTTCTCAGGTGGACAAAGACAGAGAATTGGAATTGCACGAAGTGTGGCATTAAAACCAAAATTTATAGTTTGTGATGAAGCAGTATCTGCACTTGATGTTTCTATACAATCGCAAATTATCAATTTGCTTATAGATTTAAAGGAACAAGAGGACTTGACCTATCTATTTATATCACATGATTTGAGTGTTATTAAGTTTATTAGCGATAGGGTAGGGGTAATGTATCTTGGCAACATAGTTGAGTTAGCTCAAACAGAGGAACTTTATGATAGGCCAATGCATCCATATACAGATGCCTTGTTATCTGCTATACCTACTACTGATGCTGAAAGCAACACCCATGTTGAGATACTTGAGGGTGATATCCCAAGCCCAATCAAGCCACCAAGTGGTTGTAAATTCCACACTAGATGTAAATATGCAACTGACATCTGTAAGCAAGTAGTTCCAGAATTTGAAGAAGCAAGGCCTGGGCACTTTGTAGCATGCCATCATAAACTCAATATGGATTGATGAATAGAGAAGGGAATTTGATTAGTATGTTTTTTCAAAAGAAGATTGACAGAGCTATGACATGGCTAAAGGAGAAAAATGAGAATTCTAGTGATGAAAATATGGAGGATCAAAAGCTAGAGAAAAAGGATATATTGGCTTTGATTATCTCAGCTCTCTTAGTATTTGGCCCCATATTTGTTATTTTAATCGCTATAATTCTTCTTGTATATTATTGACTACTTAAGACTGGCATTTCTTGTGCTGGTCTTTTACTTTTAGATTCTTGGACAAGCTTAATCTATAAGGCATCAATCGAGGGTTCTGAGATAAATCATTAGAATTTTTATGTCAAATCTGGGTATAAGAATATAATATATAATAAAGTAAAGTTAGGATGATATTATGGCAAATATAGTAGCATTTTTTGATATTGATGGGACATTATTTAGAAACTCCCTTATGATTGAGCATTTTAAAAAGCTCATATCCTTTGAGGTGGTTGATCCTACAGTGTGGTATACAAAAATTAAAAAAGTGTATTCTGAATGGGAGAGTAGGTATGGTGATTTTGAGCATTATCTGGATGTATTGGCCAAAATATATTTAGAAGAGTTAAAGGGTGTCAAAAAGGATTATATAGATTATATTGCAGCCCATGTCATAAATGTAAACGGTGATATGGTATATAAATACTCAAGGAGTAGAATAGAATGGCATAGAGAACAAGGACATAATGTATTTTTTATTTCTGGTAGTCCTGATTTTCTAGTCTCCAAGATGGCTGAAAAATATGGAGTGACTGAATATAGAGGGAGTATTTACAAAGTAGATAAAGACAATAGATTTACTGGTGAGATAATTAAGATGTGGGATTCAGTGAGCAAGCAAAGA
>CAZZCQ010000203.1:0-3078 GCA_964652285.1 uncultured Tissierella sp. | reverse complement strand
GTAGTTTTACCATATGATTTATTTAAATTACTAATCTCAAGCAATTTACTCCCCTCCCTTTATTTTTATAATTCGATTTATAATTTCATCTAAAGAAATCTCTAATCTATCTGCTTCCTCTATTATCTGAGGCAATACTTCTTTATAAAATATACTTTGCCTCTTATTAATAATCTTTTTTCGCGCACCTTCCGAAACAAACATGCCTATACCCCTTTTCTTATATAATATTTCTTCTTCAACTAGTAAATTTAGTCCTTTACCAGCAGTTGCAGGGTTTATATTATATATCTTTGCAAACTGGTTAGTTGAAGGAGCTTGTTCATCTTCCTTTAAATTCCCTAGTATTATTTCGTTTTCTATAATCTCCGCTATTTGCACATATATTGATTTACTCGAACCCAGGTCTAACAAGAAATCACCTCCATAGTGAGTTAATTGGTTTGTTGGTTAATTGGTTGTGTAACTAAGTATATACCCATTATAATCCATTGTCAACAAAAAAAGAGATAAAGTTTTTACCTTTATCCCTCATATCTGTGTTCTTAAGATTAATAGTTTTCTATCTTATAAATTCTATCATTTAACTCTTCTATCTCATTATACTTCCTTTTTATGTCTTCACATATGGACACTATCTCTTCTTCTGGAAGCTCCACCTTATCTATATAGGTGTCATAGAAAAATTGCCCTATCTCTGTCTTTAACTTTCTGATATCACCTTCAATTTGTGAGATTTGCCTTTTGAGTTTCCCTATTTCCACCATATCAGAGGACCTTTCTCCAACTATCTTTGCAGTATCCTTTGCCTTTTCTCCTAAACTCTTGAACAAATCCATAACCATATTCCCCCCTATAACATAATCTTGTTTCTTCATATCATATATACCCTACTAAATAATAAAATATTAGCTAAGCTTTATAATATCTACTATACTCTCTACCATGTCGTCTATAGGCTTGTATGCAAAGCTTGATTTATCCAATGTGAGTTCATCCTTTGCTGTGGCTCTACTCATAAGCCTCCCAGCTTAGTTACTTTCTAATTAATAGAATGTTAATAGATTTGATCCTGTTTCCTTATCAAATTGTCTATCCACTTTTCCATCAATAATATCTACTATCAATTCTGCTGTAACACTTACTTTAGCTAGTTGTAAATGCCCACCATACACTTTATATTCTTCATCAGCTACTGAGCAATGAAGATGTAAATAAACTTCTCCATCTTTTTCGGAAATATTGCCATCTAAGCTGACTATTTCCATATCACCAGTCAATTCTTTAACATAGTATTCCTTAACCTTGGCACTATAAAGACCAATCTCCACCACATCTACAGCACCTATTCCAGAAACCCTGCCTAAATTAATGCTTTCATCTTTTGCAAATTTTAGGATAGATTCAATCAATTCTTCACCCTTTTGTAATCTTACTAAATATTTATCCTTAAACTTCCTATATTCCATATTCTCACTCCTCAAATTGTTTTTATTTATTTAATCATACCCTTAATTTAAAAGATTATAAATGAAGAGCTATATCTCTTCTCTTATGGATTCTCGCCTTATTTGATTTATCCCTTTTGCCTTAAAATTATCTGCTTGAGAAATCAGCATGCCAACTAGCATAAGAATACAACCTACCAATCCCCTAGCTGGTAGTCTTTCACCTAAGATAATCATTCCACCTATAGCTGCAAATACGGATTCCATACTCATTGCAATGGCAGCATGTGAAGCCTTTGCATGTCTTTGAGCTACTACTTGCAATGTATAAGCGATACCTACTGACATTAAGCCACCATATAAGACTGGAACTATAGCTTTTATGATATTAGTCATCTGAATATCTTCAAAAATAAGAGCAACGATAAGACTTAGTATAGAGCATGTGGCAAACTGCATTGAAGATAATTTTAATGAATTAACCTTCTTTGTAAAGAATCCAATGATGATTATATGTATTGCCCAAAAGAAAGCACCTATCAGTTGGAGTAAATCTCCAACCCCTATGGTTAAATCCTCATTTATACTCAAAAAATATAATCCTACAGTAGCAATGATTGCGCCAATCCATATATTAGAAGTGACTTTATGGTTTAGAAACAATCCAAATATAGGTACTATAATTATATATAAAGTAGTAATAAATCCAGCCTTAGCTGCTGTTGTATATAAAAGACCTACTTGCTGCAAAGTTGCACCAATGAATAGAACACTACCTGCTAAAATTCCATACTTAAATACCAATCTATCATTATCTTCTTCTTTGTTTCCCTTATCACTATCTGATCTACTAAAAACCCTAATAACAGGTATCAGTGACAAACCACCTAATCCAAATCTTATTCCATTATAGGTAAATGGCTCTAAATGCTCCATTCCAACTCTTTGTGCTACAAAAGCAAATCCCCATATCATAGCTGTTATCAACAATAATAGGCTGGAGCGCAATTCCTTATTCATCTTTTATCCTCCGTATTCTAGTTCTATATGTAAGATAATTAATATTACTATTATATATAAATAAACCTTCAAATGTCAAATTTGAAGGTTATTAGTAAGCCAAATATTATAGATTTCTTTTTTTCTGTTCTTCCTTACTAAGTCCCATCATATATACAAAAAACTTGCCCAACGAATCTGCGAAATTAATATTCCTTAATCTTGCTGTATTCTTTTCTATAACTTCTCTTTCTCTTCCTTCATTTAGTATTGGGATATTATTAGCTTTCTTATAGTCAGCTATTTTCAATACTATCTCCATTCTCTCTTCAAATAGATTAACTAATTGAGCATCAATTTCATCAATTCTATCTCTATAAGCTTTTAAATCTTTCATCATCATCCTCCTTGGATTTAAACCATATTTCTAATAACCCATTAAAGCAACCGCTAAAGGATATCCAGCTATTACAGTAACAGCTACAGACACAAGCATTATAGCTGTACCATATCTCATCATTTGGCCAGTAGTAGTCCATCCTGATGCACTGGCTAAAGCTACATTTGGATGTGCCGGTGGTGTAGCAAATGCATATGCTCCCATCATACCAATAATTGATGCAACTGCAGG
>CAZZCQ010000202.1:0-3148 GCA_964652285.1 uncultured Tissierella sp. | reverse complement strand
TGATGGAGAGAAAATCATGGGAAACAATCCATTTATAGATTATATTATCTATGGTGAAGGCGAGGAATCATTTAAGGAGTTTGTAAAGTCAATAGATGATAATAAAGAATTATGCAATATTAAGGGATTGATTCATAGAAAAGGTAATAAGGTGATTAAAAACAAAGAAAGAGACTTAATCCATGATTTAAATACAATACCATTTCCATATGGAAATATCAACAATCTAGAAAATAGAATTGTATATTATGAAAGCTCTAGGGGGTGCCCATTTAATTGCCAATATTGTTTGTCATCGACAATAAAAGGACTTAGGTTTTTTGATATCGAACGGGTCAAAAGGGATTTAACAGCCTTAATGGATGCTAATGTTAAACAAGTAAAGTTTGTAGATAGAACATTTAATGCTAATAAAAAGTATGCTTTAGAAATAATGAAGTTTATTAAGGAGAAGAATCCTAAGAATATAAATTTTCATTTTGAAATAGCGGCCCATCTAATCGATGATGAATTTCTAGATTTGTTAAAGGATGTAAAGAAAGATCTATTTCAATTTGAGATTGGAGTTCAGTCTACAAATGAGAGTACCATAGATGCAATAAATCGGACAACAGATTTCCTTCACCTAAGTGATGTAGTTAAAGCAATTAAGTCATATGGGAATATTCATCAACATTTAGATTTAATTGCAGGATTACCATATGAAAACTATGATTCTTTTAAGAATTCTTTTAATAATGTATATGCTTTAAGACCTGAAAAACTACAGTTAGGGTTTTTGAAGCTATTAAAAGGTTCAGGTCTTAGATTAGCTAAAGAAGAGTATGGATATAAATATATCGATGAGCCTCCATATGAAGTCTTAGAGAGTAATTATATAAGCTATGAAGAATTACTTAAACTAAAAGGAATAGAGGACCTAGTTGAAAAGTATTATAATGGGGAATTTTTTGAACATACATTGAATTATTTGATAGAGAATCATTATTCATCAGCTTTTGAACTTTATGAGGATTTACTAGACTTCTGGGAGGAAAAGGGATACCATAGAAATTCACATAGTAGAAACAAACTCTATGAACTATTAGTTGAATTTATTCAATATAAAAATTTTAAAGATGTAAGGAATATAGGACAAATACTTAAGTTTGATTGCAAATTAAACAACAAAAACTACAACTTGAAGTTTGATTATGAGAAAGGGAATATCATCTACGAGGATAAAACCAATCTTCATAATCTACTCAAGAATGAAGATATATTGAATGGGATTTTAGCTAATTATAAGGGTTTAGGGACTAAGATTTTGATAAACAAGGTTTACATTGAAGTATTTCAATTTAATGTATTAGATGTCATAAAAGATAATTACACGAAAAACAATAAATATGAGGAGACTTATATATTGTTTGATTACGATGGAGATAGCATTCATAGAGCTAAAGCTTATGATATTACCCAAATAGTAAGGGAGATGATATAGTTGAATATTTTAAAGGACATTATTTATATCAATAAGGAGGTAGGAGCCAAAACAATTAAGAGTTTTAAAAAAAATTGGATGATTATATTCACTGGTTTTGTCTATACCATATTGAATATTATCATATATGGATTATTAGGTAGCTTGCTCTCAGGGCCTCTATATATTATCTCTGGAATTATAGCTGCGATTGTAACCAGTGCACTGATTTCTAATTACTTGTATCTATTATTCAATATAATAAAATATAATAGGATTACATTGGATGATTTCAAAAATGGGTTTGGATATTTTTTGAGGAAGATATATATTGTATTCTTTATAGCCTATGTGGCAAATCTAATTTTATCTTTAGTATCAAATTTGTTAGGAAGCCTATCTGCTATACTAATCCCTTTAGTATATCTATCAGCTCTGTTGATTTTGAACTCACTACCAGAGACTATATACTTAAAATATTATAATTCTTGGGAAAGCATTGTTGAAACAGCTGATTTTATGAAAGAGAACTGGTTAAATTGGGCTATTCCTAATATTATATTTTCATTATTACTCTATATTATTACAGGTAATAGATTATTAAATTTATTTTCCACGCATCTGTCTTTCAATTTTGTATTAGATATTAGGGAATTAGCCATATATCTGATTGGGCAAATAATCTTTTCAATAATGATGATATATAGGGGACATCTCTATCAACTGCTAAGCGGTAGTACAAGAAGAAAAAGAATGTTTATGAATAAATTTTAGTTAGGAGACTAAGTGTGACGACATTAGATGGATATTTTAAAGATAAGACAAAGAATTTAACATTTATTGAATTAAAAGAGGAATCTAAAATTGAATTGAAAGACTACATCATAAAGGACAATGTACCATTACCTCTATTAGCCTCTGAACTAATTAAAGGTATTAAGGAAGGCCAATATGTAGATGAAATCAGTGTAGATGATATAATAGAAGGCATTATTTATACTATGGGGACTGATTCAGATTTCCCATATATTAAAGAATACAAAGAGATTCTTATTGCATTTGACAAGGACATAATTGATAAAGTCTTTTATAAAGCTATAATCGATTTTGAAAAAGATAGGTTTGACGAAGGATGTATAAAGCTTCGAGCTATATTGGTATTAGACCCTAATAATACAAATATAATGTTTAATTATGGATTAGGTATAGAGGCAATAGCTAAAAAAACCATGGAAACAGATAAAGAGAATGGGGAATTGTTCTTAAACCATTCCACAGAGATGTTTGAGAAAGCTTTAGAAGTAGATAAGGATTTTGCCTTAGCCTATTATAGACTAGGATACCATTATCTATTTAATGAGAAGTATCTAAAAGCAAGTCTGACCTGGGAGAGATTTATTTCATTAAGTGATGATGAATTATTGGTACAAGAAATTAGAAATGAGCTTGATTCTATAAGAGATGATGTGATATATGAAACAGGACTATCCTACTTGATCTTTAATGACTATGATAAGGCTCTTGATTATCTATTAAAATTGATGCCAAGATATAAGGATAATTGGGACTTAAATTATGCAATAGGAAGATGCTACAAAGGACTTCAAGAATATGACATAGCAATAAAATATATATATATTGCATTAGAATTAAATAAGGATAATTCAGACTTATATAATGAATTAG